>CAVDDI010000015.1:0-12467 GCA_963607675.1 bacterium
CCACCAAAGACTCCCTTCGAAATCTATGGTGTTGCGACGACCGTTAGAATCCGCCCTGAGGGCAGCGACAAGCCCCTTGCCTCCGAGTCCGCAACAGCAGACAACCAGCTTCTAGGCGGATCCCTGAATGAGGGCGACGATGTATGGGTGAACAGCCAGAAGGGCAACGATGCCAACCCCGGCACCAAGGATGCGCCCGTCAAGACATTCGCCCGCGCCAAGGAGCTTATGGATCAGTACGGCTCCCAAACCATCTGGGTCAAGGGCGCGCTCCAGGTTTCCGGCACAACCGAGACGTGGGACCTGGGTGGAAAAGCGCTGAAGCGCTACAACGGCTACTACGGCGAGCTGGTGCACCTTTCCAACGCCGCAACCCTTACGCTTAGCAACATCGTCATCGACGGAGCCGCCGATACCGGTGCGCGCGGCGAAGCCACAGGCGGCGATGGCGAAGGCGGCTCGCTCGTTGGTGTGTACGGCAGCAGCACCTTAACCGTGGGCACGGGCGCGAAGGTCCAAAACAACCAGATCCTTGCCAACGACCATTGGTACCCCGAAGCGGGCGGCGGCATCTTCGTGAAGAACAGCACGCTGAACATCGAGGGCGGTACCATCAGCGGGAACACCGCCGTGTACGGCGGCGGGATCGCTGCCACCTATTCTTCCACGGTCAACCTCTACAGCGGCGAGGTCTCTGGCAACACGGCGGCCGGAAACAGCAAGGGCACCGGCGGGTTCGGTGGCGGCATCTGCGCTTACCTGGGAACCTACCTAAACGTTTACGGCGGAACCATCAGCGGGAACGAAGCGGCCGAAGACGGCGGCGGCATCTCGGTTGGATGCGCCTACGTCTTCAACGAGCGCAGCACGGTGCTTACGATGACCGATGGCACGATTGCGAACAACGCGGCAGGAACCTCTGGTGGCGGCATCTTCGTCCAGGCAGGGTATTCCGCCGACGGCAACGACGGAACGCCGAACTACTCCATCGCGCATGTGACCGGCGGGAACATCACCAACAACAGCATGACGGGCACGGGCGTCGGCTCGGACGATTTCGGCGGTGGCGGCATTTACGTCAACGGCTACAGTGACGAATATTCCCAATACCACAACGCCGAGCTGTACCTTGAGAACGTCGAGGTATCAGGCAACAGCGCCGGTGTCTCTGGCGGCGGCTATGCGGGGTGCCCCGTCTCGGTGACCGAGATCAACCTGACGAACGGTTCGGTTTTCTACGGCAACAAGACCGACTCCGGCGAAGACCGCGAGATCTATATCCTGGCATCGACTGCTTACGGCCCCCATAGCGGCGACCCGGCCTACAGCATAAGCCCCTCGATGCTCGGCGGCGGCGCTTACCGGTGGGTGTACAACAACGGCCGCGAAGTTCCGCTCGATGAACTCGAAGGCCAGCTCAGCGCTATATTCGGTGAAGAGATCGGCCTGAACAACAGCCTTGGCGCCACGGATGCGGACGTGCAAAGGGCCCTGGGCTTGGCAACGGTCCACATCACTGGCAACGAATCAACCACCTGCGGCGGCGGCATCGGCTCCAACGGCAGCGTCTTCATCGGTGAGTCCGTGAAAACCATCACGGCTTCTGCTTCCAAGACCTGGAACGATGCGAACGACGCAGACGAACTGCGCCCCGATTCGGTTGTGTTCGAGCTCTATCGCGATGGCGAGTACATGGGCTATCAGACGGTCGAGCCCAATCGTGGCGTTTGGAAAACCACGTTCTATGGGCTGCCCAAGGCAGACGCCAGCGGGCACGAGTACGCCTATACCGTCAAGGAACGCGATGCAGAGGGCTATGCCAGCGATGTGCAGGGCAGCGCCAGCGAAGGCTTCGTGGTTACCAATACGCGTGTGACATCGGTCGATGTTGCCAAGAAGTGGGTCGATGACGAAAACGCCGCCCAAACGCGCCCGACGTCTGTGACGGTGAACCTGTTGCGCGACGGCCAGAAGGTGGATTCCGCTACCATCCAGGCCGGCGATGATGGAAACTGGAGCTATACGTTCAGCGATCTGGCGAAATACGCCGAAGATGGGCATGCCTATGCCTACACGGTGGAAGAGCAGGCCGTTGAAGGCTACGACTCCAAGGTGGAAGGCAGCGCTGCCGATGGCTTCACCATCACGAACACCAAGAACAGCAACCCGCCCACGCCCGACGAGCCTTCGAACCCCGATGAACCCTCGAACCCCGATGGTCCTTCCGGTTCCAACGAGCAGCCTGCTTCCGGCGAACCTGCGAAGCCGTCGAACGAGACTCCTTCAACGGGCGACCCTGCGGGTGTGGCACTTCCCCTGGCGGCGCTTGGCCTGCTTTCGTCGGCGGTTGTTGCGGCAAGCCGCCGCAGGATGAATCCCTAGGATCGGCTTCCCTGGCTTCAGGCGGGCGGGCCTTGCCTGCCCGCTTTCTTCAGGGCGCGCGCCAAAATAGCCCCCTGCTTTCCTCCCGCCCCCCGAGCCTCTTGTCGTGGCGCATGGGCTTCGCCGTATCGTGCCTGCTCCTGCAACCTCCCTGTTTGCTGGTAGAATGAACCGTCAGGAAAACGCCGGCCAGGCCACGGGCTGCCCGGCGCCATCGCAATCGGCGTAGATAGGGGATAGACGCATGGACGCTGCAGCAAGCGCAAGCTATTCCCTGTTCGTCCTGTTCCTTCTTCTGGTAGACATCGTGCTTATACGCAAGCTCAGCTGCACGCCCGGCTTCGGGCGCGAGGAAAGCTGGATCGTCAAGCTGGTGGCGGCCGCGGCGGTAACCGCCCTGTCCGACGCGCTTTGTGTGGGCATCGGCGCGGCGGCGGGCTTTTGGGGCAACTACCTGTTCAATTTCGCATTCGACCTGGCAACAGGCTACATCGCCTATTTCTTCTTCTGTTACTGGGGCGTGCGATTCGAATCGCATGTGCTGGCCGATAGGCGCCTGTTCGCGCTTATCACCGTTCCGGTGGTTGCGCTGGTGTTCGCGCTGGTGGCCTCGTTGTGGACGGGGTGGATCTTCCGCATCGAGCCCGACGGCACCTATGTGCGCGGACCGCTGTTCGCCCTGTTCGTGTTCGTGCTTGCCAACGGCTACACCATGGGGGCCATCCTCCTTTCGGCGGTGTGCTACCTGCGCAGCCGAACCCCTGCCCGCCGCAAGATGCTCATCGACTGCATCAAGTATGTTGTTCCCCTGCTGGCGGGCACGGTCCTGCAGTTCTATTTCACTTCCATCCCCAGCTCCAACATGGGCATGACGCTTTGCGTGCTGCTGGTGTGCATGGACAACCAGGAACGCCTGCTTCAGCGCAAGTCGCTCGATGCCGAAGCGGCCAACGCCGCCAAGTCCGAGTTCCTTTCGCGTATGTCGCACGATGTGCGCACGCCCATCAACGGCATCATCGGCATGATCGGCATCGCCCGTGAGAACATGGACGACACCGCCCGCGTGCGTGATTGCCTGGAGAAGATAAGCGGCGCCGCCAACCAGCTGCACGCCATGGTAAGCGACGTGCTGGATATGTCGAAGATCGAAACCGAGGGGCTGGACCTCACGCACGAGCCCTTCAGCCTTGCCGAGATGCTGCAGGACATGGATGGCCTTCCCCAGTCGCTTGCTGCGGGCAAGGGCGTTTCCGTGGAGCTGCCCAACAGCTCTGCCCTTGCGCACCCGTGGGTGGTGGGCAGCCCCCTGCATGTGCGCTCGGTGGCGGTGAACCTGGTTTCGAACGCGGTGAAGTACACCGATGCGGGCGGCACGGTGAGGTTCGCTGTTCGCGAGGTTCCCTGGGCAGAGGCCCGCACCATCCGCAGCCTGAAGGCGCCCGAAGGCGAAGCCGTTTTCGTGGAGTTCTCTGTGGCCGACACGGGCATAGGGATGAGCCGCGATTTCGCCAAGCGCGTGTTCGAACCCTTCACCCAGGAACGCACCGATGGCCGCACCACCTACAAGGGCTCGGGTCTGGGGCTTGCCATCGTGAAGAAGATCGTTGATGCCATGGGCGGCGTTATCCGCTTGGATACCGAGCTGGGCAAGGGGTCTACCTTCACGGCGGTCTTGCCGTTCGAGGTTGCCACCCCGGCGCAGGTCCAGGCAATCGAGCGGGCCCGCCAGATGCAGCAACGGTTCGCCCTGGGGCAGGGGGCTTCAGCCGGCAAGGCTGTGGATGCCGGTAGGGAAGGCCCGGCTGCAGACTCGGGCACATCGGCGGAAGGGGATGCTTTGGCCGCTGTTTCCTCTGCCCAGGTTGCGCATGCTGCCACCGCAGATTTCCGCCAGGTTGTTGCTTCCGAAGCCGGCGCTGGGCCCTCTGCTTCTACCGCAGGGTCTGCCGCCGCTGTGGCGGGCACTGCTTCTGCGGGCCCTTCGAAGGTGCAGGGCATTGCGGGCATGCGCATCCTATTGGTGGAAGACAACGCCCTGAACTCGGAGATCGCCCAGTACGTGTTGGAGGATGCCGGGGCCTCGGTGGTGCTTGCCGGCGACGGCCTGGAAGCTATCGAGGCATTCGACGGCAGCCCTATCGGCACGTTCGACGTGGTGCTGATGGACGTGATGATGCCCCGCGTGGACGGCTTGGAGGCCACGCGCCGCATCCGTTCGCTCCATCGCGCCGATGCTTCCGAGGTTTCCATTATCGGCATGTCGGCCAACGCCTTTTCCGACGATGTTGCCGCCGCCAAGGACGCTGGTATGGACGATTACGTGGTGAAGCCCATCAACCGCCAGCGCCTGTTGGCTGCCCTGGAGGGGAAGGCTCGCGCTTAGCGCCTCGGCCTTGGTCGCCGTCGCTTGCGGCGATTGGTCGTTGCCGGCCCGCGCCGCCCGGCTGCCGTAGCCAAGCGCCCGATGCCTTCGGCGGCATCCGTTTCCCTGCCGCGCCGTTGGCGTTGCGGCCCCTTGCCGGCGATGCCTTCCCCGTCCTGTGTTTCGCATGGATTGCCCATGGCCGCCAAGGCCCCTCAAGTAGAATGGCGCCATGGATATTATCGTCACGCTTATAACGGTCACGCTTCTTCTGGGCTTCCTGGTGTTCATCCATGAAGGCGGTCATTACCTGGCCGCGCGCGCGTTCAAGGTGCGCGTGAGCGAGTTCATGATAGGCCTGCCCGGCCCTTCCATCGGCTTCACGCGCGGCGAAACGCGCTTCGGCATAACCGCTGTTCCGCTGGGTGGCTACGCCAGCATCTGCGGCATGGCGCCGGCCAGCAACAACCCCCAGCTCAAGCGGGTGCTGGGCTATGCCTACCGTAAGGGCACGGTTTACATGGAAGACGCCGCCCACGACCTGTTCCTTTCTGAAGAGGAAGCCTACGAGCTGTTGGAAGAGCTTTCCGACTGGGGCTCGCTTGTGCGCCCGCGCCGCAAAGACGAGGCGAACGTCTACCGCGTGCCCGCCAAAGACGGCCAGCCCGAAGGCGCCCCGCGCCCGCAGGGAAACCTGGAAGCCTTCTTCGCCGCCGAGAAATCGCAGCAGTACTGCTCGCTGCCGTTCTGGAAGCGCTGCACCATCCTGCTGGCCGGCCCGGCAATGAACCTGCTGTGGGTGTTCCTGGCCTTCATCATCGTTTACTCCATCATGGGGCTGGACTTGCAGAATACCCAGACAGGCGAAACCTTCCACCGCACCTGGGCGCCGTGGGAATCCATCGTTTTGGGCTTCAAGTACCTGGGCATGGTCGTTACGGCGATTATCGGCCTGTTCAACCCCGCCACGGCGGCCGAAACGGTTTCCAATTCCACTTCGGTGGTGGGCATCGCCGTCATGTCGAAGAGCGCGCTCGATGCGGGCTTCATGGACTTCCTGTTCTTCACCGCCGTTATCTCGGCGTCGCTGGGCCTTATGAACATGCTGCCTATCCCGCCGCTCGATGGCGGCCGCTTCGTGGTGGAAGTGTTCCAGAAGATAACGCGCAAGGTGGTTTCCCTGCGCGCAATGGGCTATATGTCAACCGCCGGCATCGTGCTGTTCACCGGCTTCTTCCTGGTTATGCTGAACCAGGATGTGCAACGTTTCGTATTCGGGAATTGGGGCTAGCTGTGCAAGATAATGCGCCGAACAGTCAAACGCACCAGGTGAAGGTAGGGGGCGTGCCCTTAGGCGGCGGCGCCCCGTGTGTGGTGCAATCCATGCTGAACCTGCCGTTGGAAGACGTGGAAGGCAACCTGCACCAGATAGAGCGCTTGCGGGAAGCGGGCTGCGAGCTTGTGCGCATTGCCGTGCCCCGCAAGGCCGACCTGGGCTTCTTCGAGCAGATCTGCGCGGAATCGCCCTTGCCGGTGATCGCCGACATCCACTTCAGCGCCGAGCTTGCCATCGAGGCAGCCAAGCGCGGCGCGGCCAAGCTGCGCATCAACCCCGGCAACATCGGCGGGCTTCAGGCCACGGTCCCCGTGCTCGAAGCCGCCAAGGCCGCCGGCATCCCCATCCGCATCGGCGTGAACGCCGGCTCGCTCGATTCCGACCTTGCCGCGCGTGCCGACCTCACGCTTCCGCAGAAGTTGGTTGAATCGGCGCGCACGTATGTGGAGTTCTGCGAGGCGCAGGGCTTCACCGACATCGTGGTTTCCGCCAAGGCGCACGACGTGCCCACCACGGTGGAAACCTACCGCCTGCTTTCCGTTGCCATGCCGCACATCCCGTTGCATATCGGCGTAACCGAGGCGGGCACCTTGTTCCAGGGCCTGGTGAAATCCGCCAGTGGCCTGGGCATATTGTTGGAGCAGGGCATCGGCGACACCATGCGCATTTCGCTCACCGACGACCCGGTTGAAGAGGTTCGTGCCTGCTGGGCCCTGCTTTCCGCGCTGAGCCTTCGCCGCCGCGATCCTGAGCTGGTAAGCTGCCCCACCTGCGGGCGCTGCCAGGTGGACATGATCCCCATTGCCCAGGAAGTGGAAGAGCGCCTGCGCCAGGTGCATCGCCCCATACAGGTGGCGGTGATGGGCTGCGTGGTGAACGGCCCGGGCGAAGCCGCCGGTGCCGACATCGGCGTGGCATGCGGCAAGGGCTCGGGCGTGGTGTTCGCCCACGGCAAAACCTTGCGCAAGGTTGACGAGGCCGCTATCGTTGATGTGCTTATGGAAGAGATAGGAAACCTGTAATGGAAATTATGCGTTTGAGCAAGCAGTATGCTCCCACGTTGAAGGAAGATCCGGCCGATGCCGAGATCGCCAGCCACCGCCTGCTGGTGCGCGCCGGCATGATACGCAAGGTTGCCGGCGGCGTGTACACGTTCTTGCCGCTGGGCATGCGCGTGCTTACCAAGATAGAGAACATCGTGCGCGAGGAAATGGACGCCATCGGCGCGCACGAGATCCTTATGCCCGCCCTTCAGCCGGGCGAGCTGTGGCACGAGTCCGGCCGTTGGAACGACTACGGCCCCGAGCTCATGCGCCTGGAAGACCGCCACGGCCGCGGCTTCTGCCTTGGCCCCACGCATGAGGAACTGGTTACCTCCATCGTGCGCAGCGAGCTTCGCTCCTATCGTCAGCTTCCCATGACGCTGTACCAGATCCAGACCAAGTTCCGCGACGAGATCCGCCCGCGCTTCGGCCTGCTGCGCAGCCGCGAGTTCGTTATGAAGGATGCGTACAGCTTCCATTCCAGCCAGGAATCCCTGCAGGAAACCTACGACAGCATGTACGCCGCCTACGGCCGCATCTGCGAGCGCTGTGGGTTGGATTATCGCCCGGTCGAGGCCGACGGCGGCCAGATCGGCGGCAGCGTAACCTGCGAGTTCCATGCCCTGGCCGATGCCGGCGAAGACGACCTGGTGTACTGCCCCGACTGCGACTACGCCGCCAACACCGAAGCCGGCGCCTGCCATGCGCATGCCGTGCAATACGACGCAGCCGAGTGCAAGAAGATAGAGACCCCCGGCGTGGATTCCATCGAAAGCCTGGCGAAGTTCCTGGGCATCGAGGAAGCCGCCACGGTGAAGGCCATGGTGGGCAAAAGCCCAGAGGGCAAGGTCGTTGCCTTCTTCGTTCCTGGCAACCATGAGCTCAACGAGATCAAGGCCGAGCGCGTGCTGGGCTTCGGCGGCGGCGAGCATTTCGAGCTGTGCACCGACGAAGAGCTTGAGGCTGCCGGCCTGTGCAAGGGCTCCATCGGCCCGAAGGGCCTGCCCGCGGGCATCAAGGTCATTGCCGACCAGAACCTGAAGGGCGTCGAGCGCTGGGTGGTGGGTGCCAACGAGCATGGCTTCCACTTCGTGGGCGCCAAGCACGGCGAAGACTTCCAGGTAGACGAATGGGCCGACCTTTCGCTGGTTCAGCCCGGCGATTCCTGCCCCAAGTGCGGCGCTGCCCTGCAAGGCGCGCGCGGCATCGAGGTATCCCAGGTGTTCCAGCTTGGCGACAAGTACTCCCGCACCATGGGCGCGGTGTACTCCGACGAGAACGGCGTGGACCAGAACTTCCTCATGGGCTGCTACGGCGTGGGCGTTTCCCGCACGTTGGCCGCCGTCGTGGAACAGCACAACGACGAGCATGGCATCATCTGGCCGCTCTCCATCGCGCCGGCGCACGTGTGCGTGGTGCCCCTTACCGTGGGCGACGAAGAGGTGTTCCCCGTGGCCGAGCGCATCGCGCAGGAACTGGCCGACCAGGGCCTGGAGGTGGTCTTGGACGACCGCGACGAGCGCGCCGGCGTCAAGTTCGCCGATGCCGACCTTATCGGCTGGCCCGTGCAGGTTGTCGTTGGCAAGCGCGGCGTGAAGAACGGCGTGGTGGAAGTGAAGCGCCGCGGCGAGTCCGAGAAGACGGAGGTCGCCTTCGCCGCCCTGAGCGAGGCACTTTCCTTCATGAACCGCATCGCCAAGAAGAACAAGTTCGCGCGCCCCTTCTAGGCATGGCCCGAACCGAACCGAACAACAAGCCCGAGCTGCTCGCACCCGCCGGTGGGTGGGAGCAGCTTCGCTATGCGCTGCATTTCGGCGCCGATGCGGTGTACCTTTCGTGCGACCGCTTCGGCCTGCGTGCGCGCGCTGCCAACTTCTCCCTGGAAGACCTGCCGCGTGCCGTGGAGCTTGCCCATGAGGCAGGTGCGCGGGTGTACGTCACCTGCAACGCCTATGCCCACGATGGGGACCTGGAGGCGCTGCCTGCCTATGCGCGCGCCATGGAGGCTGCCGGCGCCGATGCCGCAATCGTAAGCGATCTGGGCGTGATGGCGGTGTTGCAGAGGCATGCCCCTTCGCTTGCCATCCATGTGTCCACGCAGGCCTCGGTTTCCAATGCCGAAGCAGCGCTTATGTGGTACAAGCTGGGCGCGCGCCGTGTGGTATGCGCCCGCGAGATGTCGCTTCAGGAAATCGCGCAGCTTCGCCAGGCCGTTCCCGCCGACATGCAGATAGAGGTGTTCGTGCACGGCGCCATGTGCATGGCCATTTCCGGGCGCTGCCTTATCAGCGACTACCTAACCGGCCGCCATGCCAACAAGGGCCAGTGCACGCAGCCGTGCCGCTGGGAGTACCAGCTGAAGGAAGCCTCCCGCCCCAACGAGCAGTTCGGCATCGCCGAGGATGGGCAGGGCACCTACCTCATGAACTCCAAGGACCTGAACATGCTGGCTCACCTAGATGAGCTGGCGGCGGCCGGCGTGAGCTCCGTGAAGATAGAGGGCCGCGTGAAGAAGGCGTTCTACGTGGCCACGGTGGTGAACGCCTACCGCCATGTGCTCGATGGGGAGCCGGCGGCGGCGTGGGAACCCGAGCTTGAGATTATCTCGCACCGCCCGTATTCCACGGGCTTCTACTTCGGTGCCGCCGAGCAGACCACCGGCAACGATGTGTACGTGCAGCTGTGCGACTGGGTGGGCGAAGTGGTTTCCTGCGCACCCGTGGGCTCGGGGCAGTGGCGCGTGCAGGCGAAGTGCCGCAACCGCTTCTACGAGGGCGACCGGTTGGAGGTGCTCAGCCCCCACATGCCTATCCGCACGCTGCAGGTTGCCCAGCTTGCCGAAGTGTACGGCACCGACGAAGTGCTGGCGCAGGTTGCCTGCAAGGCCATGGCGCCCTATGCCTTCGCGGTGCCCTTCGAACTGCACCCGCGCGATATCCTGCGCGTGCGGCGGAAGGACCCATCGAAGAAGAACTAATGCAACACCGCGCCTTCTCCTGTTCGCATGCGGCCGCAATGGATAACTGGGCGGTAACCGCTTGGGCGGGTGGGGCGTGTTTGACTATCATCGGGGATACGGAAAACCGCGTCCCCCAAGAAAGGGAGGAAACATGGGAAGGATGTCCACCGAGGCTCTGGAGCTGAAGAACGTCGACGAGCTTACGCTGTACTTGGTTAAGGAGCACAACGCCTACATGCAGTGCCGCGAGCTTACGTACTACCTTACCGACGCCAACGACATTTACTGGCGTGCGCAGGACACCAACGCGCTGAACGAGAAGGGCCATTTCCCCGACTGCAGCGAGCTGGTGGCCTCGGTGCGCGAGTTCATCGACCTGCCGTTCATCGATGGCAAGGAATCCATCCGCGACGTGTTCGACGAGTGCACCTTCTACGCTTCCCGCAAGATAGAGGGCCAGGGTTCCCCGGTTCAGGTTATCTAGGCGCCCTTGCGGGTCCTGCCCGTTGCGCCTGCCTGCATCGCGCGTTTGGATGCATTGCGCCTTGTGCCGCCCGTGTGCCCAAAGAGCACCGGGCGGTTTTCCTTGCCGGGGGGGGGCAACAGGGCGGCGGATTGCCGTAAAACCAGCTTTGGCCTGCGGATACGGGAAGTTTTTCCAAATCGGCGAAATTTCTTCTTGATCTGGCTGGCGGGCTTGGTTAATATAGTCAACGCACTTACGGGGCATTAGCTCAGCTGGGAGAGCGCATGGCTGGCAGCCATGAGGTCAGGGGTTCGATCCCCCTATGCTCCACCAAATTTCCAAGCAGGCCAGAACAAAGAACGTTCTGGCCTGCTTTTGTATTCCTGGGCTTTCAGCGGCCTGCCCTCTGCAGGCGAAGGCCCGGGTTTTCGGCCTGCGGTTGGAAGGGGCACATATGAAGGTTGCGGTAAGCGCGTGCCTGTTGGGGGTTCCCTGTCGCTTCGATGGCCGCTCCAAGCCTTCGGCCGCGGTGCAGGGTTTCCTGAAGCGCTTCGATTGCCAGGTTGTGCGCATCTGCCCAGAAGTGATGGGCGGGCTTTCCATTCCCCATCCGCCGCACGAGCAGAAGCTGGTGGATGGCAGCGTGCGCGTGGTGGATGCTCGGGGCAACGACCATACCGATATGTTCCTGGAAGGTTCCCGCAAGGCATGCAATGCTGCCTGCGCAGCGGGCTGTACCCATGCCATCCTGAAGGCGAAGAGCCCTTCCTGCGGGGTGGGGGAAGTCTACGACGGCTCGTTTTCCGATGCGCTTGTTCCCGGCAACGGCACGGCGGCTCAGATGATGCTGGACGCGGGAATGAGGCTGGCCACCGAAAAGGACATCGAGCGCTGCATGGCCGGCGGCTACGCGAACAGCAGCAGCTCTTCGGCAGAGGCGTTCTTCAGGTAGTCGCTTGCGGCGGTGATGGCGCGCCCCGAGGCGCCGGGCACCACCGTTATGCCGGCGTTGCGCATGCTTTCGGCGTCCTTTTCGGAAATGGTGCCGCACAACAGCACCTTCACCTCTATCTGGCGCAGGAAGTTCGCCTGAGAGCCGCACAGATGGCCTTGGCTGGGCAGGTTGCGCGAGTCTACCAGCTGCCCGTTTTCCACCGAATA
Organism: bacterium; assembly: GCA_963607675.1. GTDB lineage: Bacteria > Actinomycetota > Coriobacteriia > Coriobacteriales > Eggerthellaceae > Anaerotardibacter. Next base: position 11,710 of record CAVDDI010000015.1, read on the forward strand.
GAAGTTGAAGTTGGTGCAACAGCCGAACTGGCTGCTCACATCCAAACCTTCACTTGCTACGGCTATTCTCATGGCTTCCTAAGATCGAAGAGGGGGTAGACTCCTTAGAACACGATACGCATTTCGCCACCTTGTGCGCCAAGGTTTCGTTCAAGGGTGCTATCCGGGGCGCGATAGGAATGGCGCAATATCTTTGCTATTTCGTCTTGCCAAAGCAAAAAAGCTCTGCAATAATAGTCGGGCTGTTGCTTCCGAGCAGCATGTCCCCATCGTCTAGCGGTTAGGACGCGGCCCTTTCAAGGCTGAAACACGGGTTCGAGTCCCGTTGGGGGCACCATGAATTAACAGGCTCTGCTTCGGCAGGGCCTTTTTTCTTGAAGTAGACAGGAGCCGTTTTGAAGAAGCTTATTGCGCAGTTCATGAAGTTCGGTGTGGTGGGCGTCATCGCGTTCATCATCGATTACGGCGTGATGATCTTCCTTACCGAGGTCTTCGGCGTCCCGTACCTCATCAGCACCACGGTTTCCTTCGTGGTGTCGGTCATCTTCAACTACTTCGCCTCCATGCGCTATGTGTTCGAGCGCCGTGACGACATGAGCCGCAAGCGCGAGTTCATCATCTTCGTGGTGCTCTCGGTGTGCGGCCTTGGAATCAACGACCTGTTCATGTGGCTCATGGTAGATTTCCTGTTCATCGACTACCGCATCTCCAAGATCGTGGTCACCTTCCTCGTTGCCGTATGGAATTTCGTGACGCGC
>CAVDDI010000015.1:12498-17308 GCA_963607675.1 bacterium
CTCCAAGATCGTGGTTACCTTCATCGTTGCCGTATGGAATTTCGTGACGCGCAAGATCTTCCTCGAAGCCAAGGGCAATTAGCAGGGTAATAATCTAAGGCGTTGAGTTTCGCCACAACGCCCCTTGCTTCTTCTGGCAGGCCGGGCTTGCAGAGGATAGCCGATGAACGCACGAATAGAGAGCATGAGCCATGGTGATGGCAAGATCTATCTCCAGATGGTGCTCGATCGCCTGCACCCTGAAGCGAAGGTGCTGCTTGATGCTCGCTTGAAAGACGGCGCGAAGATACCCGCGCATCTTTTCCCGTTCGACCCGCTGGAAGAATCGTCCCAGGCCAACTATGTGGTTGTGCTTCCCCACTTCGATGTGCGCGAAGTGGACCTCACGTTCTTGGAGTATTCCGGCGAAGGCTCGCCGCTGAACCAGAGCCACCTCACCGTGGAGCTGAACATGGTGCGCTGGCGCACGCGCTTCAACGCCCTTGTCCACAACGAGCTGCTAGAGCAGATGTTCGACATCGAGCGGGAATACGGATCAACCCGCATGAACGTCTACTTCACCGATGCCATCGATGATGGCGACGAGATCGTGGTGAAGATGCTGGCCGATATGCCCCACGTCGAAGGCGCCGATGTGATGGTGGGCTTCACCGACAACCAGGGAACCGAGATAGACCTGCCCATCTACCCGCTGGTTGATGAGGTGGTGGCCCCTTCCCAGTACGGCGAAGGGGAGCGCCTGCGCGTGGGCTTCTCGGTGCGTGTGCGCGCCGAGTCGAAGGATTTCTGCGTTACCGTCTACGATGCCAACGAGCTGGTGCAGGGCGGTTTCGCCCGCTTCTGCGACGAAACGTACGCCCCCTTGCGCGAATCATTCCTGTACTGCGCCACCGACGCCTCGTTCGATCCGCGCTATCCGCGCTGGTTCGCGCACAACTGCGCCACGCTTTCCGCGCTGGAAACCCAGCGGGCCACCACGTTCGCCCACCAGCCGCTGGTAAGCCTGGTGGTTCCCGTCTACCCGGGCGACGAGGGCTTCCTTCCCGCCTGCAGCGAATCCATTCGCGCGCAAACCTATTCGCGCTTCGAGGTGGTGCTGGTCGATGTGGGCGCCAACGAGCTTTCCCTTGCCGGCGTGCTTGCCGAATGGGAGGGCGACGACCGCCTGGTTCACCTGGTGCCCAACGGCGAGATGGACGAAGGCCGAGCACGTCTTACGGGCATGCTGCAGTCGAAGGGCGAGGCATGCGCGGTTGTCAGCCCGCGCGTTATCCTTGCGCCCGAGGCGCTGCACGAGTACGTGCGCTGCGTGAACCGCGTGCTGGCTGAAGATGCCGAAGAGGGCGCGCCTTCAGGGCCCATGGGCGTTGGCTGCTGCGACGTTGCCTACGCCAACCACGACCGCTTCGATGCCGAAGAAGGGCTGCACTCGCCGGCGATGAAGCCTGCGTATTCGCCCGACCTGCTGCTTTCCTACAACTACATGGCCCCAGTGGTGTTCTATTCCCGCGCGGTGGTGGAAAAGGTGCAGAAGGGCTCGGGCTTTTCGTCCGATGCCTTCGACTATGACCTGGCCCTGAAGGCCACCGCCTTGGCCAAGCGCGTCGAGCGCATAGACAAGGTGCTGTTCCATGTGCAGGATGCGCGCACGTTTTCCGTCCGTGCGCAGGAGCTGTGCGCCCAGCGCGAAGAGGAGGCCTTCCGCTTGGGGCGCAAGGTGCTGGGCAACCATCTGCGCCGGCAGGGGATAGATGCCCTGGTGTTGGCCGATGTGTCGAATCGCCTGTATCAGGTGCGCTACCGCCTTCCCGATCAGGGCGCATCGCTTGCCGTGGTGGTCATAGCCGGCAAGGAGCCCGCCCTTTTGGATTCGTGCCTGACCTCCGTCGAGCAGAGCGCGCTTCCCGAGGGAACCCAGCTGGTGGTCGTCGAGTGCCGGGAAACCGGGCGCAGCACGCAGGTTCTTTGCGAGCACCTGGCCCGCAAGGAGCGCTGCAAGGTGGTGTCGTACGAAGGCGGGGCGAACCGCGCTGCCATGGTGAACGCAGCCATAGCCCAAACCCAGGCCAGCTACGTGCTGGTGCTCGAGGGCGATGCTGAGCTGGTCGATCCGGAGGCTATCCCTGCGCTCCTTGCCCACTGCATGCGCCCGGGCATCGGCGCAGTGGGTGCGAAGCTGCTGTTCGCCGACGACACCATCCGCTCGGCGGGGCTTATGGTGGGCCCGTACGGGTTTGCGGCGGGCATCGGCGGGAACCTGCCGCGCACGGCACGTGGCTACGGCAAGCGCCTGGTATGCTCCAGCAACGTTTCCGCCGCATCGCTTTCCGCGCTGATGCTGAGCCGGGCTGCGTTCGATGAGGTGGGCGGCTTCGACGAGCGCTTCGAGGTGCGCCCCTGCGAGGTGGATTTCTGCCTGAAGCTTGCCAAGGCGGGCTATCTGGTTGCGCTCGATGGCTCCATCGAGGTGTATCGCCGCGATTCCGATTCCGACGGCCGCGCCTCCCTTTCCGCAAAGCAGCGCCTTCGCTCCGAGCGCGAAAAGGCCTTCCTGCATTACCGTTGGCCGCGGCTGTTCGTGGAAGGCGACCCGTATATGAGCTCGTGCCTCGACCCGCATGCCCCTTATTTCCTGCTGAACGCCAGGTCATAGCGGTCATCATCCGGCTTTTGGGCTGGCTATAGGCAGAAAATATGGCGTACCGCCCGCAAACGCCACGGCGGCGTGATGCCGCGCCTTCTGCCTGGGGTATAGTAGGAGGGCTGTTTATCGGCGTGGGCCCCGCCTGCGCTTTGAATAAGGAACATGAAATGATTGAGATCGAACATCTGAACAAGACCTATGTGTCGGCCCAGGGCGAAGAGCACGTTGCCCTTACCGACATCAACCTCAGCATCGCCGATGGCTCCATCTTCGGCATCATCGGCCAGTCGGGCGCCGGCAAGTCCACTTTGGTGCGCTGCCTGAACCTGCTCGAGCGCCCCACCTCGGGTTCCATCACCATCGACGGCCGCGACATCACCGGCCTTTCCGGCAAGGACCTGCGCGAGTTCCGCAGCTCGGTGGGCATGATCTTCCAGAACTTCAGCCTGCTGCAGCAGCGCACGGTGCTTCGCAACGTCACCTTCCCGCTTGAGCTGCGCCACGCCGACAAGAAGGAAGCGGAAAAGCGCGCCCGCGAGCTTCTGGAGCTGGTCGGCCTGGCCGACAAGTGCGGCAAGTACCCCAGCCAGCTTTCCGGCGGCCAGCAGCAGCGCGTGGCCATTGCCCGTGCGCTGGCCAACAACCCGTCCATCATGCTGTGCGACGAGGCCACCAGCGCGCTCGATTCCATGACCACCCATTCCATCCTGAAGCTCCTCAAGGACATCAACGAAGAGCTGGGCGTAACCATCGTGCTCATCACGCATTCGCTGGCAGTTGCCGAGCTCATCTGCGACAACGTGGTGGTCATCGACGATGGCAGGATCGTGGAGGAAGGCAAGACCGAAGACGTGTTCGCCAACCCGCAAAGCGATGTTGCCCGCAAGCTGCTGGAAAAGAGGCTCTAGACCATGGAATACTTGCAGACGTTCTTCGACCAGTTCGGCGCCCTTTTGCTGCAGGGCACCTGGGACACCATCGTGATGAGCCTGGTGTCCACGTTCTTCGCTTACGTCATCGGCATCCCGCTGGGCGTGCTGCTGGTGCTCACCGACCCGAAGAAGGGCCTCATGCCGCATCGCGCGCTCAATGCCGTTTTGGGTTGGATCGTGAACATCGGCCGCTCCATCCCGTTCATCATCCTGCTGGTTGCCCTTATCCCGTTCACCCGCATCGTGGTGGGCACCTCGCTGGGCGTTCCCGGCGCGGTGGTGCCGCTGGTGGTTGCCGCCGCCCCCTTCGTGGGCCGCATGGTGGAGCAGAGCCTGGCGGAAGTGGACGCGGGCCTGGTGGAAGCGGCCCAGAGCTTCGGCGCCTCTACCTGGCAGATCGTGGTGAAGGTGTACCTGTGGGAAAGCCTTCCCTCGCTTATCAGGGGTTTCTCCATCGTGCTCATCACCTTGCTGGGCTACTCGGCCATGGCGGGCACGGTTGGCGCCGGCGGGTTGGGTGACATCGCCATCCGCTACGGCTACCAGCGCTATATGGGCGATGTGATGGCGGCCACCATCATCATCCTCATCATCTTGGTGCAGATCGTGCAGAGCGGCTGCGACTTCACCGCCCGAAAGATAGACCGCAAGAAGTAGGTTGGCGCACTGTAAACGGCGCCTGGCAGAAGCGGCCAATCGGGGTAACCCCTGGTTGGCCGCTTTTTCGCGTTAAAAGCCGGTAACCCGTACGAAACACCCCGCTCGCTATAATGAAACAAACAGGTAAAGCCAAGGAAGGACAAGCTATGGCCAGCAGCCCTGATCAGGATTACGTTCTTAGAACCATCAAGAGCCGCGATGTCCACTTCGTGCGCTTCTGGTTCTGCGATGTGCTGGGGCACATGAAGTCGTTCGCGGTTATCCCCAGCGAACTGGAAAACGCTTTCGAAGAGGGCATGGGCTTCGATGGCAGCTGCGTGCGCGGCTTCGCGCCAACCAGCGAATCCGACATGCTTGCCTGCCCCGAGGCGTCCACCTTCCAGATCTTGCCCTGGCGTCCCGAGCGCAACGCGGTTGCCCGTATGTTCTGCTCCATCAAGACGCCTGAAGGCGAGTACTTCGACGGCGATTCCCGCAACGTGCTGAAGCGCCAGGCCGCCAAGGCCGAAGAGCTGGGCTACATCATGAACGTGGGGCCGGAACTGGAGTACTACTACTTCAAGGACCACATGGG
>CAVDDI010000016.1:0-17161 GCA_963607675.1 bacterium
ATTGGTCCGTGGGCGTGCCGCCGTGCGGCCCCATGGACTCGCTGAGCTTCCGTCTGGGCAACGCGCTACTGGGAAACCCCGTCGATGCCGCCGGCCTTGAGCTTACCCTACGTGGGGGCAAGTACCGCTTCCGCACGCGCACCGCATTCGCCCTTACCGGCGCGGATATGGATGCGAAACTGAACGGAAAGCCCTGCCCGCAGTTCGCCGCCGTGCAGGCGAACACTGGGGACGTGCTGGAGCTGGGCACCTGTTCCACCGGCATGCGAGCCTACCTCTGCATCGCAGGGGGCCTGGATGTGGCGCCGGTCCTGGGATCGCGTTCCACCTTCGTGGACGGCAAGATGGGCGGTCACGGCGGACGTGCGCTGCGCACCGGCGACCTGGTGCGCATATTCCAACCCGGCAAAGCAGCAGCCAACAGCGCGGAAGCCGCTTCGCCTGCCGAGGCAATCCAACTCCCCGAAACCGCCCAACCCGCTTGGACCAGTGAATGGACCATCGGCGTGCTGGTTGGCCCCTTGAGCGACGCCGAGTTCCTTGCGCCGGAATTCCTGGAAACGCTTACCACCGCAAGCTACACCGTGAACTACGACTCCGCACGCACCGGTGTGCGCCTTAACGGCCCCACCCCGCAATGGACGCGCGAAGACGGCGGCGAGGCGGGCCTGCACCCATCCAACATCCACGACAACCCCTACTCCATCTGCGCGCTGGACCTTACCGGCGACCAGCCTATCCTGCTCGGTCCGGATGGCCCCAGCCTGGGCGGCTTCGTGTGCCCAGTAGTAGTGGCTGTAAGCGAACGATGGAAGCTTGGCCAGCTGAAGCCGGGCGATACCGTGCGCTTCCAGGTTGTATCCCAGCCCGAAGCCGATGCCATGAACCGCGCCCACGAAAAGGCCATCGCCGCCGTGGCCGCTGGCAGCGCAACGGAGGCGGCAAGCACATGGAACCTGCTGCCGAAGACCCCCTGCGCCTTCACGCCCGATGACGACATCCTCCATCAAGCCGGCACCGGCGACGATGCCATCTGCGTGCGCCAATCGGGCCTGGATGCGCTGTTGGTGGAATACGGCCCGATGAAGCTCGACATCGCCCTGCGCTTCAAGGTGCATGTGCTGATGCTGCAGCTCGAGGAACAGAACCTTCCCTACATCGTGGACCTCACCCCGGGCATCCGCAGCCTGCAGGTTCACTACGATCCTCTGGCCGCAACTCAGCAGGAAGTGCTGCAGCAGGTACTGGCCACCGATGCCGCGCTGCCACCGCTCGATGACATAACGGTACCCAGCCGCATCGTGCACCTTCCCCTTTCCTGGGACGACCCGCAAACGCAGCTTGCAGCACGCCGCTATATGGAAACCACCCGCCCCGATGCGCCCTGGTGCCCTTCCAACCTGGAGTTCATCCGCCGCATCAACGGGCTGGACAGCATCCAGGACGTCTACGACATCTTCTTCGATGCCAGCTATCTGGTGCTGGGCTTGGGCGACGTGTACCTGGGTGCGCCCGTGGCAACCCCAGTGGACCCGCGGCATCGAATGGTAACCACCAAGTACAACCCCGCCCGCCCGTGGACTCCTGAAAACGCCGTGGGCATCGGCGGTGCCTACCTGTGCGTATACGGCATGGAAGGCCCTGGCGGCTACCAGTTCACCGGACGCACCACGCAGATGTGGAACCCCCTGCGCACCACCCCCGTGTTCAAGGAGGGAAAGCCCTGGTTGCTGGACTTCTTCGACCAGCTGCGGTTCTACCCGGTTAGCGCCGATGAGATCCTGGAGCTTCGCGAGCAATGCCTACGCGGCACCTTCTGCCCCAAGATCGAGGAAACCACCTTCAGCCTGGGCGAATATCGCAAGTTCCTGGAAAAGGAAGCCGAGGGCATCGCCGCCTTCAAGCAGCATCAAGAGGAATCGTTCGAAGCCGAGCATCAGCGTTGGGTTGAACAGGGCCTGGATGTCTTCGTTCCCGAAGAGCCCAAAGCCGCTTTCACCGAGGAAGAGGCGCCCAAGGGATGCGAAACCGTGGCCAGCACCATGGCCGGAGCGGTATGGAAGACGAATGCCGAAGCTGGAAGCGCAGTAGAGAAGGGGCAGACCCTGATCACGCTCGAGAGCATGAAGATGGAGTTCCCTATCGCCTCCCCCTGCGCCGGAACCCTGGAAAAGCTGCTGGTGGAACCCGGCGACTTGGTAACGCCCGGCCAGGCCGTGGCATTCGTTCGCACCGAAGGCAACCACGCACAGGAAGGTGAGTAAGGTCCCATGAATCCCAGCACCCTGACGATACAAGCCCTTTCCGAAGCCTACGGTTCCGGAAAGGCCACCCCACGCGCCATCGCTGAAACAATCGTTGCCCGCGCCGCACAGCATGCCGAAAGCAACATATGGATCACTCCGCCCTCGATGCAGCTGATGGAGCCGTACCTGGCGCGCCTGGAGGCCATGAGCGAAGAAGAACGTGCTGCCGCACCGCTTTGGGGCATCCCCTTCGCCGTGAAGGACAACATCGACCTTGCCGGCGTGCCAACCACAGCCGCCTGCCCCGAATACGCCTACACACCCAACGAAAGCGCCACGGTGGTGCGCCTGCTGGTAGAGGCTGGTGCCTTCCCCGTGGGCAAGACGAACCTCGACCAGTTCGCCACGGGCCTGGTGGGAACCCGTAGCCCTTACGGCGAATGCCATAACGCGTTGAGGCCCGAGCTCATCAGCGGCGGCTCGTCTTCCGGTTCCGCCGTAAGCGTGGCCCTCGGCTTGGCCGCGTTTGCCCTGGGAACCGATACCGCCGGATCGGGCCGCGTGCCGGCAGCGCTCAACAACCTGGTAGGCTTCAAGCCTGCCCTGGGTAAATGGAGTACCAAGGGCGTGGTGCCCGCTTGCGCCAGCTTGGACTGCGTCACCGTGTTCGCCAACAACCTGGCCGACGCGCTGGCCGTGGACGACGCGGCAAGCCAGCCAGACGCCGAATGCGCCTGGAGCAAGGCCTACGCCGCCGAAGCTCCCCGCTTCCCGAAAACCGTGTACGTACCGGCCGAGGAGCCGCAGTTCTACGGCCCCTATGAAAACGAGTACCGCGCAGCTTGGCGCCGGGCACTGGCCCGCATCGAATGTACGGCGAACGCGCAGGGAGCCAAGGTTACGCCCATCGACACCACGGAGTTCTCCCGCATTGCATCCATCCTGTACGACGGCCCCTGGGTCGCGGAGCGCTGGAGCGATCTGGGCAGCTTCGTTGAAAAGAACGGCGAAGCGGTATTCCCCGTTACCAGGCAGATCCTGGAAAGCGGCAACCGCCCCGACCTTACTGCAGCAGACATGTTCCAAACCCTGCACCAGGTCAGCGCCATGCGCGCCAAGTGTGCTCAGCTGTTCGACGACGCCATCATGATCATGCCCACCGCCGGCGGCACCTTCACACGCGAACAGGTCGATGCCGACCCCATCGCCACCAATTCGCAGATGGGGCTGTACACCAACCATTGCAACCTCAGCGATTTGGGGGCAATCGCCGTTCCCGCAGGATGGGCGGCAGATGCCGTGCCCTTCGGCATAACGGCCTTCACCACGGCAAAGCGCCAATGCCTTACCGACGGGTTCGCTCGGACCTTCCTAGAGGAAGAGCCGGTAGAGGTTGCCGTATGCGGCCAGCATATGCGCGGGCTTGCCCTGCATTGGCAGCTGGAAGCGCTCGGTGCCGTGTTCCTTCAGGCAACCCGAACAGCACCGAACTACAAGCTGTTCGCCCTGCCCACCGATCCAGTGAAGCCGGGGCTCGCGAAGGCAGCAGAGGGTGGCAGCTCCATCGAGGTGGAAACGTACCTGATGAGCGCAGAGGCCTTCGGAAGACTTGTGGCGACAACCCCTGCCCCCTTGGGCTTCGGTACCGTAGGGCTGGAAGATGGCCGGGAAGCGAAAGGCTTCTTGGTTGAGCCCTTCGCCCTCGAAGAAGGCGGTGCAGAGGAGATAACCGGCTTCGGATCGTTCAAGGCCTGGCTCAAGTGAAGCCAGAATAGAGGACGCGTCTTCCGGAAGCTTAAGGACAGCTCCCTTTAGGCCGTCCTTAAGCAAGCCAGGCAACGCCTAATCAACCCAGCCGCCAAGAAGGCCAGCATCCATATGATGGGTGCTGGCCTTCTGTTTCGTATCAGCCTATTTCTGGTTGAACACGTCCTGCGTGCGCGCAAGCCCCTTTTCCAAAAGGGACTCAACCGCTTCCGCCGAACGTTGCACCGCAGCATCGAAATCGTCCTTGGCGTCCTTCTTCGGCACGCCCAAAACGAAATCGACCACGCTCATGCGACCCGGCGGGCGCCCGATGCCGCAGCGCACACGCATGAAATCGCGCGAGCCGCACTTCTCGATGATGGACTTCAAGCCGTTATGGCCCGCATGCCCACCGCCCTTCTTCACCTTCACGGTGCCAGGGTCGATATCCAGCTCGTCGTGGATAACGATAAGCTCGTCTACCGGGCAATCGTATTCCTTCAGCAACTTGGAAACCGGCCCGCCCGAAAGGTTCATGAAGCTCTGCGGCTTGGCCAAAATGACCTTGGTAAGCTCGCCGTTCAAGCGAACCTTGCCTTCGCCCACCAGCGAACCGCAGGTGTTCTTCCAGTAGCTCACGCCCCAATCCTGCGCCAGGGCATCGACGGTGTCGAAGCCGGCGTTGTGGCGCGTGTGGGCGTATTCTTCGCCGGGGTTTCCCAGCCCAACAACTACGTGCATCGGCTACAGCGCGAATTCGGGGTCGAACAGCGAAGCCACCGACTTGTTGTCGTAGACGTTGCTGATGGCGTGGGCCAGAAGCGGAGCAACCGAGATAACACGGATCTTGCCGGTCTGCTTGTCCTGCGGCACGGCAACGGTGTTGCACACCACAACCTCGTCGATCTGGGACTTCTCGATGCGCTCGTAGGCAGGACCCGAGAAAATGGGGTGGCTGGCGCACACGAACACCTTGTCGGCGCCCTTTTCCTTCAGGGTTGCAACGGCAGCACACAGGGTACCAGCGGTATCGATCATGTCGTCGTTCACGATGCAGGTCTTGCCCTTCACGTCGCCGATAAGCGCCGTGATCTCGGCCTTGTTATGGCCGGGACGGCCCTTGTGCATGATGGCGAGGTCGGCATGCATCATGTCGGAAAGCTTCTTCGCGGCCTTCGCGCGGCCAACATCGGGGCTTACCACGCACAGCTTCTCGGGGTCGACGTCCTTCTTCTTGAAGTAGTCGGCGAAGATGGGGAGCGCAGTAAGATGGTCTACCGGGGTGTCGAAGAAGCCCTGGATCTGACCCTGATGCAGGTCGATGGTAATGGTGCGCGTGATGCCGGCAACGCTCATGAGGTTCGCCACCAGCTTTGCCGTGATAGGCTCACGGGCTGCGGCCTTTCGATCCTGACGGGCATAGCCATAGCACGGGACAACCGCGTTGATGGTACGGGCGGAAGCGCGCTTGGCGGCATCGGCCATGATGAGCAGCTCCATGATTGCCTCATTCACATTGGGCGTGGAGGTGGACTGCACGATGAACACATCGGCGCCGCGGACGCTCTCGAGGTAGCGCGCGTAGATCTCGCCGTTCGAGAACTTCTCGAGCTTCACATTGCCCAGGGTGGTGCCCAGCTGCGTGGCAATCTCCTCGGCAAGTTCGGGGCAGGTTGACCCGGCGAAGATCGCCATGGTCTTGGTCATGTTGCTCATTAGTTGTTCCTCTCGTTCCAATGCTCGATCTCGGTTTGGCGCGCGCGGCCCAAGCCAAGGGCCCCCGCGGAAACATCTTTGGTGATAACGGACCCAGCTCCGATAAGCGAGTTCTCGCCCAGCTTGACGGGGGCAACCATCATCACGTCGCTGCCGACGAAGCAGTTGTCGCCGATGGTGGTGGGCCATTTCTTCTTGCCATCGTAGTTGCAGGTGATGCTGCCGGCGCCGATGTTCACGCCTTCGCCCATGGTGGTGTCGCCGATGTAGCTGAGGTGCGGCACCTTGCTGCCCTTGCCGATAGTGGATTTCTTGATCTCCACGTGGGTGCCGGCCTTCGAGCCCTCGCACATGTGCGTACCGGGACGAAGATAGGCGCGCGGGCCGCAATCGACCTCGGCATCGATCACGGTTTCGATGGCCACGGTTTCCTCGACCTTGCAGTTCGGGCCGACGGTGGTGTCGGTAAGGCGGGAATTCGGGCCGATAACGCTGCCTGTGGAAACATGGGTGGAACCCATCAAGAAAGTCATGGGAAGAAGCTCGACATCGGCCTCGATGGTGACATCCGGGCCGATGTAGGTGGCATCCGGGTCCATGATGGTAACGCCGTTGTCCATGTGCATGCCGTTGATGCGGCGCTGCAGCACCTTGGTAGCCTCGGCCAACTGACGGCGGGAGTTCACGCCCAGGCACTCTGTTGCATCGGCGGCCTTCAGGCCCAGAACGCGTTTGCCCTGGCTGCGGGCGATGCCCAGCACATCGGTAAGGTAGTACTCGCCCTGCGCGTTGTCGGTGGAAACCTCTTCGAGTGCCGCGAACAGCGTTTCGATGTCGAAGCAGTAGAACCCGGAATTGCATTCGGTTACCGCAGCCTGCTCGGGCGTGCAGTCCTTCTGCTCCACGATTTCCCGCACATCGCCCTGGGCATCGCGGATGATGCGGCCGTAGCCCGTGGGATCTTCCGCTTCCATGGTAAGCACCACAACCGCGGCATCGGCCTCTTCGCACGTGCGAACAAGGCTGGCGATGGTTTCAGGGCGAACCAAAGGCGAATCGCCGGTAAGCACCACAAGGGAACCGGTGCGGCCCGCCAGTGCCTCTTTTGCGGCAAGAACGGCATGGGCGGTACCCAGCTGCTGTTCCTGAACGACGCAGGCAACGTCCTGAAGAAGCGGCTCCACCATTTCACGCCCATGGCCGACAACGCCCACAACGGATTCGATGCCAGCCGCATGCGCGGCATCGACGACCCAACGTACCAGCGGCTTGCCGAAGATCTGATGGGTCACCTTCGGCTTGGATGATTTCATGCGGGTACCTGCACCCGCAGCAAGAATGAGAGCTGATGCTTCCATGGACGCCTTTCTGCTCAATTTGCCTATAGCGTCCTAAGTATAGCAGCCCCGCGAAGCGCCATCATTGCTTCGCCGCAGCAAGACCGGAGCACAATGCGTCCAACAAGACGATGGCGTAATGCTGGGCTGAACGTGCCTGGCCGGCATCCTCCCAGCCTTCGCCGGGCAGGCGCACCGCAATGCGGCCTCCCTTTACCTGCGTTGCCGCAAGCGCCTGGGAGATACGGTCGGCCAAGCTGTCCTCGTCCTCGAAGTCGACCACCGGAACGCGCGTCGCGGGCTTTTCGCTGCCCGCTAGGATCTGCACGAAGCACATGCTGGGATCAGGGGAAACCAACAGCGAGTCTGCGCTGGTCACCTTGGATGCCGGGTTGGTTGCAAGGGCGAGGTTCGACATGCGCGCCGCCACCGAGCGGGTGAACTCCGTCAGCCCGAACAAGCAGATAAGGTTCGATTCCAGCACTTCCGAGGCGCGGGCGAAGCCCAGGCGAGGAATAGGGCTGAACGAGTCCTTCCCCTTCCAGGAATGCTGCAAGTGCAGAAGCGCGCGGAACGTGAAGGCACCGGCGATGCCATCGCTTGGCAGGCCCATGTTCAGCTGGAAACGGCGCAGGGCGTCTTCCGTATGGGCGCCGAAGATGCCGTCGGCGGCACCGCAAGTGAACCCAAGGGCCGAAAGGGCTTCCTGCAACGTGCGCACATCAGCGCCATGGAAAAAGGGAACGCGAAGGAACAGGTTGCGGTCGCCCAATTCGAACGAGGCATCGACAAGCCTGGTCCAAACCGTTTCATCCACCTCTTCGCGCACCTGGATGCCCGTATCACGGCACAGTGCCGCAACGGCTGCGGCTGTGTCATCGTCGAAACAGCCGGTAAGCTGTCCTTCGCTCAAGTAGCCGGCCTTCGCCAGCCTGCGCTGCACGTCTTCAACCGGCGCGCCGGCGTCGTTTCTCTTGATAGTATCCATAGGTATCACTACTTAAGTCGGTCTACGAACCAGTCCGCCATGGAAACCAGCAGGTCGCGTGCACGCGACGGGGCAAGCACGCCCTCCAGGCGGGTCTTGGCGTCTGCGGTGAGCTTTTCGGCATAGGATCGGGCGTAGTCGATGGAGCCCGACTCGCGCATGATGGACACCGCCTCTTCAAGCACGGCAGGATCGGTTTCCTTGGAGGAAAGGATCTGCACCAGGCGCTCACGCTTGGGGGTGTTCTGCAGGGCATGCACCACCACCAGCGTGCGCTTGCCTTCGGTGATGTCGCTTCGATAGTCCTTTTCCTTGGCTTCCTTGGTGCCAACCAGGTTGAGCAGGTCGTCCTGGATCTGGAAGGCAAGGCCGGTGTCCAGGCCGTACGAGCGAAGCGCCTCTACCTGCTCGGGCGTGCCGCCGCCCACCATAGCGCCCACGGCAAGCGGGATGGCGCCCGAGTAATGAGCTGTTTTGTGCGTGGCCATGACCAGATAATCTTCCGGGGTGATGTCATAACGGCCATCGCGCGCCCAACCGATGTCAAGCGCCTGACCTTCCACGGTGCTCTGCGCCATGGATACCAGCTCGATAGCCACCTTCACCTTCATGGAGTCGTCAAGCAGGTTATCGCGCATAACGATGCCGTTGACGATGGAAAGGGCCAAGTCGCCGGCGTTGATTGCGAGCCCCTCACCTTCGGTGAGGTGCATGCAGGGCTCGCCGCGGCGCAGCGTGGCCTCGTCGGCGATGTCGTCGTGGATCAGGGCCGCCGTATGGAAGTGCTCGATGGCAGCCGATGCGGAAAAGGACTTTCGGATATCGCCGCCAACAGCCGCGCACGCCGCCACGCAGATAAGCGGACGATGGCGCTTGCCGCCGTTGGCGCTGTACTTCACCAGTGGCGCGTACAGGTACTTGTCCATATCGGGATGGGTGCCGCTGGGGATGAACGCGTTGACGATCATGCCCACTTTGGGGGCGTAGCGGTTCAGGTACGACTCGAACAGCTTGGGCGAGCCAACCTCTTCGGAAGGCTCCTGCGCTTTGCAGTACTCCTCGAACTCGGCGATGGAGTCCGCGATTTCGGGAATCTGCATGTAAGGTTCGATGTCTATCATCAATCAACGCTTTCCGTGATGCTTCGTATTTGCCTGTGCCCGCGGTGCGAGTGCAGCGTGCGCCCGGCAAGGAGAACTGGTAGGAGCGGTGGGGTTCGAACCCACAAGCCCAAGGGCGGCGGATTTTAAGTCCGCTGCGTATGCCAATTCCGCCACGCTCCCGCAAGACCCCTTCAGGGCAGCGCTACCATCATAGCAAAAAGCCAAGCGCTATTCGCAGGCTCCGAGTATGATGCCCTGAAGTATATCCGACTCGCTAACCGTGAAGCTTTCACAGCCCGCCGCGGCAAGAACCTCAAGCAAGATGCCCATGCCCGCCACTATCACGCCGGCGCGCTTCGGCTCCAGGCCAACCACCTGTTTGCGCTCTTCCAAGGGGAGCGCCCGAAGATGATCGTAGATGCCCTGCAGGGTGGAAACGGCAACACAGGTTCCGTGCACTTCCGCCGAGTCGTATACCGCCATGCGCTTGTCCACCGAAACCACGCTGGTGGCCGTTCCGGCAACTGCAACAATGCGGTCGATGGCTATGCCCTGCTCCTTCGCCTGCGAGAAGAACGGCGCGAACTGCTTGCGTACCCATTGCCGCGCCTGCTCGCATTCTTCGACGGTAGGCGGGTCCGACGCCAGAAAGCGCTCGGTGACGCGACGGCAGCCTATGTTGAAGGAATGGGCCAACTTGGGTTCCTGGCCGCCGACGCCCATCACGATTTCCGTGGAACCGCCGCCGATGTCGGCCACCAAAAGGCTTTCCCCTTCGAAGCCGCACGAAGCCCCACGGAAGGAAAGGGCGGCCTCACGCGAGCCCTCGATAACCGAGAGCTCAACGCCCAAGGAACGCAACCTGCCCACCAGCACATCGGCGTTCGCCGCATCGCGCGAAGCGCTGGTTGCCATGGCGATAACCGGGATGTCGGGGAACTGCGGGCTACGGTAAGCCTCCACCGCTTGAAGGTACTCGGCCACCTGGGCAACCACCCGCTCGATGGCGTCTTCGCGCAGCACGCCCGATTTGTCCACCCCAACGCCAAGGTCGGTGATGGCGCAACGGCGCTCAAGCTCGGTGAGCGTGCCTTGCTCAACCTGCGCCAAAAGCAATCGGCACGTTACCGTGCCGATATCGATCGCAGCTATGCGCTTCGGTTCAGTTGCCATAGTTGAAGAACACATCCAAGAAACCGGAATACCAGGTTTCAGGGGCCTTTATGCTGCCCGAGGTAATGGCATAGAGCCGTTCGCCGGAATGGGTGCTGTCCTCGCTGGAGGTAACGCCTTCGACGGTAACCACATGCTCGTCGGGGCGCACCCAGCCAAGCTCTGAACGGGCGTAATCCTCTATGCCCTCGTCGGAGCTCAGGTAATCTACCTGGGCCTGCACCTTGCTGTTATAGGTTTGGAGGGCATCGTATTCCGCCTCCAGCTGCTGGAGCGAGCGTGTTTCGTTGTACAGGTTCTGGCAAGACGGGTACAGCATGACCACCGCAAGGACGGCGGCAGCAGCGCAAACCACCGCACGCATACCCCAAGCCGAAATGGAGTTGCCGAAGGAAACGGGCAGGCTCACGCCACGGCGCTTGGCCCCTTCCTCTTCGGCCATACGGGCGCTCTTGCGATGGGTTGCCCCCATGCGCATATCGTAGACCGCAGCGCGGCTACCCTGCGCTTGCTCGCGCTGAGCGGCAGCACGCTCCCGTGCGCCTATCGTTCGGTCGAACTCACGGTCGGCCTTGGCGGAGCGAAGCTTCTTGCGAGCGCTTGCGAGCAAGCCCTCTTGCCGGCTCGACCCACGATGCGCCCCCTGCTCTTGGGAACGTGCCGCATCGTGGTTGCGTGAGCCCTGGGCTTCCAGCAAACGCCCATCACGCCCGTAAGAAACGGCGGCGGAATGACCGGAGCCCCGACGAGCGGTGCGGCCGCGCCCTGCATCACGGTGGGATTCAGGCTGCTTGAGCATCTGAGCATCTTTGCTGGAACGGCCACGACCCGTGTGCTGGCCTGCGATGTTACCGCCATAAGAAGCCGCACGGCGCTGACGGGAATAGGGCAACGGCCTTTCCTGGGCACCGAACCGAGCAGGGCGGGCATAGCTTTCGCCTTCGCCGAGGGCGGCAGCGTAACGATCGTATTCACGACGAGAGGAAGATGAGGGGGAAACGGTGCGCGGCGAGGAAGCCTCACGGGCTTTGACCTCATCGAACGAGAGAATGTTCGCCTGGCGCGTCACTGAAAGATGATCCCCTTGAGCATAGTGGCTTGATTAAGTGGTACGAGTAATGCTTCGAGTTCAATCACTATACCACAGCAACCCGTTATCAATGATTTGTTGAGAAAAGAAACAAGGCCGTTGACCACGGCCTTGTTTTCATTGGGATCCTTAATAAAACCCCAGCTCATATTAAGATCAACAACCCTGCCGTCTTGCGGGGCGGGAGGTGGGCGAAGCGCCTATTCCTCTTCCAAGGCGGCAGCGATTTCCTCGGTGATATCCATGGTGTGGTACACGCTCTGGAGGTCTTCGAGCTCTTCCAGACGATCAACCAGGCGCATGACCTTCTTGGCATCGGAGGCGGTTACCTCGGTGGGGGTGGTGGGCTCCATGATGAACTCAGCGCCCTTGGTTTCGATGCCCTGCTCCTCGAGGCCCTTCTTCACCGCGATAAGGTCGGTGGGGGCGGTGTAGACGATCCACTCTTCGCCGCCATCCTCGTAATCGGAGCCGCCGGCTTCGGCGACGGCCATCATGAACTCGTCCTCATCGACGGCGTTTTCCTTGTCGGCAACCTTCTTCTGCTCGGACTTGATGACCTTCTCTACCAGGATCTGGCCCTTCTTCTCGAACTGGAAGGCAACGGAACCGGAGGTGCCCAGGTTGCCGCCGTGATGGTTGAACGCAGCGCGGACATCGGCAGCGGTGCGGTTGCGGTTGTCGGTAAGGGCCTCGCAGTAGATGGCAACGCCGCAGGGGCCGTAGCCCTCGTAGACAACGGTTTCGTAGTTGGCGGCATCCTTGCCGGAACCGAAGGCCTTGTCGATGGCGGTCTTGATCTTGTCCTTCGGAAGGGAGTAGCTCTTGGCCTTGTCGATAGCGGCTGCCAGGGAGGCATTGTTCTCAGGGTTGGGGTCGCCGCCTTCCTTGGCAGCAACGGTGATGTTGCGGGAAAGCTTGGAGAACAAAGCGGAGCGCTTTGCGTCCTGAGCTGCCTTGCGGTGCTTGGTGGTTGCCCATTTTGAATGCCCTGACATATAGTTACCTTTCCGATGGTTGTATTCCGACCCGTTATTCTAACACATGCGGAAACAGCAGCCGCTGACGCCCGCAATACCAGCCCATTCGCCCTTGACGGCAGGAGATACGATGGCGCAAATCAAGCTCGAGGACCTCAGCGATCCGCGTTTGCGGGTGTTCTCCGCGATGACCGATGCAGAGCTTCGCGACCCCCGGCAATTGGTGGGCCTGCGCATCGCAACAGGTGCGTCCATATCCGACGAAGGGCTGTTCATCGCCGAGAGCAAGAACGTCATCGACCGCGCCATGGACGCTGGGCTTGCGCCGTTCGCACTGCTTACCGAGGAGCGCTGGGCAGAACCGAGCGCACGGCTGTTCGAGCGGATCGGGGAAGCAGAGCCCGGCACTCCCCTGTTCATAGCCTCGCGCGAGCAGGTACGCGAGCTTACCGGCTACGAGCGCACCCGTGGGCCCCTGGCGGCATTCCACAGGCCGCAGATGCCCGCGGTTCGCGAGCTGCTGGAAGGCGCGACGCGCATCGCCGTGCTTGAGGACATAACCAACTTCACCAACATCGGTGCCATCTTCCGAAGCGCTGCCGCCTTGGGGATGGACGCGATCCTGGTGACACCCGGCTGCCACGACCCGCTGTACCGCCGTGCAAGCCGCGTTTCCATGGGCACTGTGTTCCAGGTTCCCTGGACGCGCATCGGGGACGAACAGGATTGGGGCACGCAGGGTGTTCCGCTGCTGAACTCGCTGGGGTTCGCAGTGGCCGCGCTGGCGCTTGAGGAAGATTCCGTGGCCCTGCAGGACCCGCGCATCTCGAGAGCGGAAAAGCTGGCCTTGGTGCTGGGGACCGAAGGCGATGGCCTGGCGCGCAGCACCATCGCCGCCTGCGACCATACCGTGAAGATCCCCATGGCACACGGCGTGGATTCCCTGAATGTTGCCGCCGCAAGCGCCGTGGCGTTCTGGCAGGTTCGCGGACAGTTCCTGTAGACGGGCATCGCGCAGGGCTATCGCCCAACAGAGCGCAAAGGCACCAACGGCTTAGGAGCCAACCCGAGCAGAAGCATGCCGGGGCGCCAAGCCCTAGCAGGATTGGGATTCGGCCTCTTCACGCTGAACCACCAGGCGCATAGCCTCAATGGCACATTCGAGCATGGAATCGTCGGGTTCGTTGGTGGTAAGGCGCTGCATCTGCATGCCAGGCCACAGCACCACGCGAACCAGCGGGTTGTTGGGATGGCTGCCCGCCCATTTCACCGTTATCTCGTACGATATGCCGGCAATCAACGGCATGAACAAGATGCGCACGGCGATGAGCAGGGCGAATGCCGCCGGGCCGCTGATACCCCAACTGGCGATGAGCAGGTTCAGCGGGATGATGGTGTACACCAAGATGGCGATGATCATCACCATGATGAGGAACGCCGTGCCGCAGCGCACGTGCAGACGCGGGAACTGGCGAGCGTTTTCCGGCGTAAGCTTCAGCCCATGCTCATAGCAATGGATGGTTTTGTGCTCGGCACCGTGGTACGAGAACATTCGCTTGATGTCGGACATGCGCCCGATAAGCCACACGTAGAACACAAAAATGGCAACGCGCATGATGCCGTCGACGATGTTCCAAGCCAGCGGGCTTTGCTCGTATTCGCCCACCAGCAGGTTGGAGGCAAAGGCCGGCAGCAGGATGAACAGGCCAACGCCCAGCACCAAACCCAGCACCAGCGAAAGCGTCATCTCGCCCTTGCCGAAGAAGGGCTCCTCTTCACCAGGGTCCTTTTCCTGCCTTTCGGGAATGGCTCCTTGAGCCTTTGACATTTCAGGCACTTCAGCCTGCTCGGGCACGGGCTCGGTTACCACCTCAAGAGTACGCTGAGCGCCCAACGCATCGATGACGATGTCGGGTCGACCGAAATCGTTCTTCCAGGAAAACGTGTTGTCTGCGGCCTGGTTATGGTCACTGCCGGCACCCAGCACATCGACTTTGCCCCGAGCCGAGGATGCCTGGGCAGAACCGTGGCTCTCCCCTTCAGCCTGCCCCACCGCGCAAGTGCGTCCATCGAACTCGCCATCTACGCACAGCCCACCGGCAAGGACCTCTTCGGCTGCTTCCTGTGCTTCCTCTTCCTCATCGGAGAAAGCATGGTTAGCAGCGATCTCGAGCGCCTTGAAGCCCAGCACCAGCGAATCAACCAACGCCACGCAGCCGCGCACCAACGGCCATGAGAACCACTTAGGGCGCGTTCCCTTCTTCGAAAGCGGATGCTCCTCGGAGTGCATATTGCCGTCGGGTTCGCGCACCGCAACTGCCCAGTTCAGCTTGCCGCGCATCATCACGCCCTCTATAAGGGCCTGACCGCCGATGTGGGTGCGGTTGCTTCCGTCCTCAGAGAATGCCCGCTTAAGGTCGCTGCCCTTCGCCATGGATAACCGCTAGTTCCTTTCTACCTTGGGGTACGGTTTGCCGCAGCTCATCTTCCCTTCCGGGCAGTTGCCGCGCACGCAGGGGGCGCCGGCATCCATGAAGATATACGGAGCGGTAGGACGCACCAGTTCCAGCATGCGGTGGGCCATCTCGCGGATCTCCCACTGGGCACGGTTGCAGCAACGCAGGCTGAGGAAATGCAGCAGCTCACGGATGTTCATGGTGATGACGATCTTCGTTTCGGCAGCGTTGGGCAGCAAGTAGCGTGCATCCTCTGCGGGAATACCGGCTTCAAGCAGCTTATGGTAAGCGTCCACCACGGCATCGATGGCCTCGTCGAAGGTTCGCTCGGCCTCTTCGTTGCCGGAAACCGTGGGCGGCTTCACCACCTGTACATCGCCCGCGAACTTCACATAACGCTGAGACTGCTGGTTGAAGCTTGCCAAGCGATGGCGAACCAGCTGATGCGTAAGGGCGCGGGAGACGCCATCAACGGCGAAGGTGTAGCTCACGTGCTCCAACGTGGAGAAATGGCCCGATTTCATGATGGTGGAAAGCACGCTCTGCACGCGCTCGGGCGGCATGGTCTCCATCAGCTCTTTCGCCCCTACCGGCGCGTAGCACAGGCGCGCGGCAGTTGCCACCGCACGCTCAGGGTTTTCGGGATATTGCAAAAGCTCTACGTTCATAGGGCTTGTCCTTTCTCTTCAAGCGCCATCATAGCGAAACGCCTCAGCCAGGCGGGTCGGATATCCCCCGATAGAAGAAGATGCCCATAAAGGAAGGAGCCCCGTGGGGCTCCTTCTTGCCGTAGCTGCTTCTGCCAAGCTTGCTTGGCCTTCGATCGCTGGTATTTCTTGCTGCCGTGGGCACCGTGGCCGCAGACGAAGCCGTTGTACAACGGCTTTGTTGCAAGCGTGGCCTCTTCGGCGCTTTGACGCCAAACGGCGCCAGAGGCAGCGGGAAGCTTCTTGCGATTGCGCTTCTTCGACATAGCCCTCACCTCCTTCAATCACATGCGGATATATGCAACAGGCAGAAAAAAGGGCGTCCCGCAGGACGCCCAACCTGAATGCGTTTGCAGGATAGACCTACTCAGCAGCCTTCTCCTCGGCAGGAGCCTCGGTTGCCTCAGCAGCCTCTGCAGCAGCTTCCTCAGCCTCGGCAGCAGGAGCCTCTGCGGCAGCAGCTTCAGCCTCGGCAGCAGCCTTGGCGGCCTCTTCCTCTGCCTTCTTGGCGTACTCGGCAGCACGGGCAGCCTTAGCGGCAGCCTTGGCCTCACGCTCGGCCTTCTTGGCAGCCTCTGCAGCCTCAACGGCAGCAGCGCGCTCTGCCTTCTTGGCAGCCTGGCGAGCAGCAACGGTCTCGGTTGCAGCACCGAACTTATCGGCAAAGCGCTGTACGCGTCCGCCGGAGTCGATCAGCTTCTGGGTGCCCGTGAAGAAGGGATGGCAGGCGTTGCAGATGTCAACGCGGATCTCCGACTTCGTGGAACGGGTCTGGAAGGTGTTGCCGCAGGTGCAGGTGACCGTGCAATCAACGTATTCGGGATGGATGTCGTTCTTCATTGGTTCTCCTTCTGTGCCTTGGTTTCCGACCAAGGCGAGACAAGCTTATTTAAAATACCACAACCCTCCACGTATGCAAGGTCGCTTCCCGAACAAAGCATAGAACGCCTCGCTGGGCCTACCTTTGGGCGCCGCGCTTCTGCTTGTCTGCGTACATCCTGCCGTCGGCGATCTTGCGCACCTCGGCCACATGGGATGAATCATAGGGGTACGCGGCATAGGCGCAGCTGGTTCCCACATCGAGCGGTATGCCGTCGATGACATATGCCTTGCCCACCGATTCCTTGATGCGCCGCACCATTTCCTCGCACTGCCCGTGGTCGAAATCGGCCGAGATCACCAGTGCGAACTCGTCGCCGCCGATGCGGAATGCGTAATCGTTGCCGCGAACGCAGCCCTTCAGCCTGGAGGCAACTTCGCGCAGCAGCCTGTCACCCATGTCATGGCCGTGCAAGTCGTTCACCGGCTTGAACCTGTCCAGGTCAAGGTAATACAGCACAAACGGCTTCTTCTCCTGCTCCCTATGGCGCAGGATCTTGGTGAAGTAGCGCTCATTGAACAGACCCGTAAGGCCATCGGTGTTGGCAAGGTTCTCCCATTTCACCTTCTGGCCGATATCCAGCGCGATGAGCAGGACCTTCGAAACCCGGCCGTCTTCAGCCCACTCGATAGGCACCACGTTCATCAGCTCGTAGGCACCTCCTTGGCGGTCGGCGTACTCGAAGCGGAGCACATCTTCGGGCTTCAGCAGCACCTTGCGTAGATACGAAGGGGAAAGC
>CAVDDI010000017.1:0-16036 GCA_963607675.1 bacterium
GCAGGTACACCACGCGGAAGTGGTCAGGCTTGCCCCAGTTGAAGCCCTTGCCAGGCACAAGCAAGATCTTCTTCTCGTGCAGCAAGTCCAATGCGAACTGCTCGTCGTCGGCGATGTTGAATTTGGCGGTATCGATCTTGGGGAAGATGTAGAACCCACCCTTGGGCTTCACAGCGGTGATGCCGTCGATGCTGTTCAGCGCGTTGTACACGTATTCGCGCTGCTCGTACACACGGCCACCGGGAACCACGTAATCTTGCACGCTCTGGTGTCCCCACAGCGCCGTCTGCACGATACTCTGCGCAGGAACGTTCGAGCAAAGGCGCATGTTCGAGAGCATGTCGATGCCAAGGATGAAGTCCTTCGCGCAGGCACGGTTGCCCGAAAGCACCATCCAGCCAATGCGGTAGCCGGCGATCATATGGCTCTTGGAAAGGCCGCTGAAGGTCACACAGAACAGGTCGGGCGCCAAGCTGGCAATGGACACGTGCTCTTCGCCATCGAACACCAAGCGGTCGTAGATCTCGTCGGAGAAGATCATCAGCTGGTGCTTGCGTGCTACCTCGACGATTTCCTGCAGCACCTCGCGGGGGTACAGCGCGCCGGTGGGGTTGTTCGGGTTGATGATGACGATGGCCTTGGTGCGGGGGGTGATCTTGCTCTCGATATCGGCGATGTCGGGGTACCAATCGGCCTGCTCGTCGCAGATGTAGTGAACGGGGTTGCCGCCGGCAAGCGTGGCGCACGCCGTCCACAGCGGGTAATCAGGGCTTGGGATAAGGATCTCGTCGCCGTTGTCCAGCAGGGCCTGCATGCACAGATTGATGAGCTCGCTCACGCCGTTGCCGGTATAGATGCAATCCATGTCAACATTGGGAAGGCCTTTGATCTGCGAGTACTGCATGATGGCCTTGCGGGCGCTGAACAAGCCCTTCGAGTCGCTGTAGCCTTCGCAGTCGGGCAGCTGATGGCGCATGTCCTGAACTACCTCATCGGGCGTGCGGAAGCCGAAGGGGGCGGGGTTGCCGATGTTCAGCTTCAAGATGCGGGTGCCCTGGCGCTCCATGCGAGCAGCTTCGTCCACTACCGGGCCCCGTACGTCGTACAGGACGTTGTCGAGCTTGGAGGATTTCTTGAACTGGCGCATGGGGGCACTTCCTTGCTGTTTAGTGTGGTTGGGTGAGGGGTTGGTTTGAGGCTGCGTTGGAGAGGATGAGGCGGCACCCGCAGGGGAAGCTGCGGTTTCTGGAGCGGCGCCATCCTTGGGAGTTAGGTTGGGATTGCTTTCGTCGGAGCCGCTAGCCAGCCAGACAGGCGAAACGTCCAGGATGTTCGCCAGGGCCGCCATAGTTTCGGGGCGGGGGATGGTCTTGCCGCTGACGTACTGGCTTACCTGGCTCTTGCCCAGGCGCACACCGTTGCTGGCAGCGGCATGAATGAGGCCTGCCTGCTTCAGGTTCGCATCCGCCATGGCTTTCTTTAGGCGTTGTGAGAAGTTGCCTTGCTCCATCGAGCCTCCGTTTGCTGCGCGCTGGGCGAGTGCCCGTCGCTTCTGTCGTTCGTGCGTAAGGTTCAATTTGCTTTGAACCACGTCCTTGATTGTAGTTCAAAGGTTCAATTCCCAAATAAGAAATCATGGAAATTGAACCATTTAGTTCAATTTCTGCGGAACACGAGGGCATCGAAATGCGTCTAGAGCCCTCGAGGACGATCAAAGGAAACCGTTCTTCTTCGGTTGAAAGCAAAAGCGCCGCCCGGGGAGGGCGGCGCTGGATGGTTTGGCGGAGACGTGTGCGAATCGAACACACCCAAGACGTTCTGCGCGCCTCACAACGGCTTTGAAGGCCGCGGGGCCCACCAGGACCCATTCGTCTCCTTTTGGAAAGCTTAGCTATCGTATCGTTAGCTGTGCCGGGAACCAACCTATCAACCGTCCGTTTCGGCAGACGGGCCGGCTTTTATCCGTGACCGAGAATAATTTCCGCAGTTCAGCAAACGGGCTAGCTGGACAACAGCACGCGCTTATCGCCTTCGCGCTTCGTGACTTTCTTCCCATCGAAATACTCCAACAGCGGGATGGCGTACTTGCGGCTGGTGCCCATGGCAGTTTTCAGCTCGGCTGCAGTGGCGCTTCCGTTCTCCCGCAGATACGTTACAAGCGCCGTCTCAAGTTGGGTGAGTGCCTCCGTCGCAAAGCAGAACGTGCGGTCGATGCGCTGGGCTTCTTTGCGCTCTTCAAGAACGAGAACCGCCTTGTTGCCCTGGGCTTTGGTGATCCCCGCTTCCTGGAACACTGCATCGAGGGCCAAGGGGGTTGTTCCCTGTTCCCTGAGTACGCTCAGCAGGGTATCTGCGGTTTGGTTCTCCAGGTTGCGTGCGCCGGCCCCTGCCTTCGGGTGGCTCACCTCACCCTTGGCGAACACAAGCTTGCCGCCTTTCACCGCTTCGCCGAACAGGGCTTCGAAGCATCCGTCTGCCAGATGGCGGGGGTACTGCTGCTGTAGCGAGCTTTTCGCAAGGCCGGTGGCTGCCGGGTTCTGTGCATGGAACTTCAGCAGGATGTTCTCCATTGTCATAACGTGCTTCTGCACCGTTGCGGGTTTGGCCCAGTACGGGGATCCCTCGCCGATATGCACGTAAGCAGGCTTCTTCGAGGATGCCTCCTCTTCGCTCAGCAGCTCTTTTGCCTTTGCGGGGGAAATCCCCGTAATGCGGCCGATCTCTTCGATGCTTACCGGCACGGTGTCGGCATCTATGGCTGCGTGGCACATGGCAAGCTTGTCGCTTTGGGCCAGCGCTTCCAGCAGCGCGCGGTCGGCTTCGTCGAGGTTGGTGCGGTGCCGTGGCTGGCTGTTCAGCACCGTTCCGCCGCCGATGACGTGCACTGGGGAAAACGAGCGCACGATGAAACGGTCGCCATGCGAAACAGGGAGCGCGGTGTCCAAGCGCACCTGCGCATATACGGTGTCGTGGGGGTTTGCCTGGGCTTTCCCGTCCATGAGCAATAAGCGCCCGGTAACCTCGCGGGTGCCGTGGGAAACGTGCACGCGGGCCCCGCTTTCCAGCGGCCGTTCCAGGGGTAGAGTGGGCAGGTAGGTGAAGCGAGCATCGAAGCGGTTGGTAGCTTCCAGCGTGCCTGGGGTTGCCAGGAAATCGCCGGGAGCCAGGTCGGTGGTCTTCAGCCCCGCCAGGTTCAATGCGGTTCGGTTGCCAGCGACGCTCTGTTCAACTTCCTGGTCGTGAACCTGCACGGTGCGCACGCGTGCTAGCAGGCCGGAAGGCAGAACCTCAAGCTCATCACCTGGTTTCACGGCTCCCTGCCATAGGGTGCCGGTGATAACGGTTCCTGCTCCCTTGATGGTGAACACGCGGTCGATGGGCAGGCGGACGCTGCCTGTTTTCGTGGTCTCTTCCACCTTGGCGGCTTGCTGTGCCAATGTTGCACGCAAACGCTCAAGCCCTTCGCCGGTGCGGGCGGAAACGGGAACGAGGGGGCCGTCTTCGAAGGGGGTGCCCTCCAGCTCATCGGCGATCTCGCCGGAAACCAGTTCCACCCATTCAGCGTCTACCAGGTCGCATTTGGTGAGCGCGATGACGCCGTCGGTGACGCCCAGAAGCTCTAGCACAGCCAGGTGCTCGCGCGTTTGGGGCATGATGCCGTCGTCGGCGGCGATGCACACCAACGCCAGGTCGATGCCGGTGGCACCCGATATCATCTGCCGCACGAAGCGCTCATGGCCGGGCACGTCTACTACGCCCATGGTGGTGCCGTCGGGCAGGGGGAGCTCGGCGAAGCCCAGCTCGATGGTAATGCCTCGGCGCTTCTCTTCTGCCAGACGGTCGGGGTCGGTTCCCGTAAGCGCCTGGATGAGCGTTGATTTGCCATGGTCGATGTGCCCGGCTGTGCCCAAAACCAAATGGCGGTTCTTTCCCTTTTCGGTCATGGCTATCGCTCCTCTATTGTCCCCGTTTGCCCAAGATAGGCTTTAAGGGCTTTGGCAATCTGGTTCACGTCTTCTTCGCCCAGCAGGGTCCGCACGCCGAAAACAACCTTCTCGTGTCCGATGCGCGCGACGATGGGTACATGCCAGCGCTGCTCAAGGAACGAAATGCACCCCTGCGCATTTCCGCGATGAAGGGTTACCTCGGTGGCAAACGAGGGGATATCGATCATGGGCAACGATCCGCCGCCGGCGCGGGAGATGTCGGGGATCGTGACGGCGTTGCACAGATCATCGCAGGTGGAATTGATCAGCTCGGCCAGGCGATCGGCGGCCCCTTTCGTCTCGGAAGCGCTTTCGGTGAGCATCCGCAGGGTGGGGATTTTCTTCTTTGCCGTGTCGGGGCTCAGGTAGAGCCTAAGCGTTGCCTCGAGCGCGGCGATGGTCATCTTGTCCAGGCGAAGCGCTCGGGCAAGGGGGTTCTTCTTCAGGCGGTCTATCAGCGGCTTCGCGCCTACGATGATGCCGGCTTGCGGGCCGCCGAGCAGCTTGTCGCCCGAAAACGACACCAAGTCGCAGCCGCGCAGCGCCTCTGCCACCGTGGGCTCGCCGTGGTCGCCCAGCTCGGGAAGGCCGATGAGCATGCCGGAGCCCAGGTCTTCGTACACCAGTAGCGGTTCCGCGTTAGGTGCCTCTTGGGCGCGGCGCGTGTTTTCCGCGTCCGCTATGCGTTTGAGCTCTTTGGCGCTTACCGATTCGGTGAAGCCGACCAGGCGGTAGTTCGATGTGTGGACCTTCAGCAGCATCGCCGTGTCTGGCGCGATGGCGCGCTCGTAGTCGGAAGGGTGGGTCTTGTTCGTGGTGCCCACCTCTATCATCTGCGCGTTGGAGAAGTCCATGATGTCGGGGATGCGGAACGATCCGCCGATCTCGATAAGCTCGCCGCGGGAGATCACGGCCTGCTTTCCCTTGGCAAACTCATTCAAGACCATCAGCACCGCTGCGGCGTTGTTGTTCACCGCGATGGCAGCCTCTGCGCCGGTGAGCGTGCAGATAAGGCTCTCGCAATGGCTGTGGCGGCTGCCGCGCTGCATGGACTCAAGGTCGTATTCAAGGGTGGAGTACGCGCCTGCTGCCTGCGCGGCAGATGCTACGGCCTCTTTGGCCAATGCGCTGCGCCCAAGGTTGGTATGCACCACCACGCCGGTGGCGTTGATAACGCGCTTTAGCGATGGGCTGCTCTGCTTGCGTATGCGATCCATTACCCCGCAGCATACAGCGTCAAAGCTGGGCGCACCTGCTTGCCTAGCCAAGATGTCGGCACGGCAGGAATCTATCTGGGCGCGCACGCAGGACGCAAGAGAGTCGTGGGGCAGGCTGCCCTCGAAAGCTTCCAGGGGTAGCGCGTTCAAGACCTCGTCTACGGAGGGCAGCTGACGCAGTGCTGCATTGAGGGAGTCGTTCGGCATACGCTTCCTTTCGGTCTTGTTTTCCACCCAGGGATTATAGTTTTGCGGCTCGATGTACGCCGCTTGCGTCCGCTGAGCGGACATATCTAGTCACTGAGGTGGATAAACGGCTTGGAATGCCGCGCAGAATGGCTATAATCCGTTTGATCGAACGCCCAGGAGCACGATGTTTCTGCCATCCGATCGCCTCATCGGCGTTTGATCAGGGGATTCCCCCGCATCCCATATCCGAAGCCCTCCCTGCAACGGGCTTCCCTTTTCTGCAGCCGTCATCGAACGGCATTTCCTGTTGTCGGCGTGCTGTGCGCTCCCTTTCCCTTCGCACCGGCATGCCAATCCCCCTACAAAGGAGTAGAAATGGACTCTACGAAGAAAGAGCACATTATCTTGGCCATAGGCGGCGTGGTTGCCGCCATCGTTGCCGTGCTTTTGGCATCTAACGGCAACCCGGGCAACATGGCAATCTGCATCGCGTGCTTCGTGCGCGACACTGCTGGCGCCATGAAGCTGCAGACCAACGAGACCGTCCAGTACCTGCGCCCCGAGATCATCGGCATCATCGTCGGCGCCTGCATCATGGCGTTCGCCGGCAAGGAGTTCAAGGCTCAGGCCGGCTCGTCCCCGTTCACGCGCTTCATCTTGGGCTTCATCGTCATGATCGGCTGCCTTATCTTCCTTGGCTGCCCGCTTCGCATGGTTCTGCGCATGGCCGGCGGCGACCTGAACGCATGGGTGGCCCTTATCGGTTTCGTCGCAGGCATCGGCACGGGCGTGCTGTTCCTGAAGAACGGCTTCTCGCTGGGGAAGGCTGAGAGCCTGAAGAAGGCCGAGGGGCTGGCCCTGCCCATCGTGGTCATTGCCCTGTTCGTCTTAAGCGTTACCACTACGGTGTTCGCCGTTTCCCAGTCTGGCCCCGGCAGCATGCATGCCCCTGTGGTGCTCTCCATCATCGGCGGCATCGCCTTCGGCATCGTGGCCCAGCGCACGCGTCTGTGCTTCGCTGGCGGCCTTCGCGATGTGTTCCTGGTGCGCGACGGCTGGGGACTTGTGGTCATCGGCATCGTGTTCGCGGGCGTTCTGGCCTACAACGTGGTAACCGGCCACTTCAACCTCAGCTTTGCTGACCAGCCAATCGCCCATACCGAGGCCCTATGGAACATCCTGGGTATGTACGTGGTCGGCTTCGGCGCCACGCTGCTGGGCGGCTGCCCGCTTCGCCAGCTGGTTCTTGCCGGTTCCGGCAACGGCGATGCCGCGGTGACCTTCGTCGGTCTGCTTATGGGTGCCGCCTTCGCGCATAACTTCGGCATCGCCTCCAGCGCCAAGGGCACCACGGAAGCCGGTCAGATCGCCACGGTGGTCTGCATCGTCATCCTGTTCATCATCGCGTTCGTGAACCTGAAGCGTTCGCGTTCCTAGGGGCGGGCCCATGGTTCGCATAGATGCGAAAGGGCTTTCGTGCCCCCAGCCCTTGATGATGGTTCAAGAGGCCCTGAAGAAGAACCCCGGCGAGCAAGTGCTTGTCGAGGTTGACAGCGCATCCCCGCGCGACAATATCCTGCGCCTTGCTCGCCGCAAGAAGCTTTCTGCTTCGGTGTCTGAGTCCGAAGGCGTATTCACCATCACCATCGGTTGATGGAAGCACCTGCCCGCAATGGGGCTGCCGTTTTCGCAGCGGTGCCCTGTTGCGGGTACTGCGAATGCCTTGAGCCCCCATCTGCGCATTCGCCTTTGCTTGAATCGAGCCGGTCGATGGCGCCTCCCAGCCCGAGGGGTTTGCTAAAGATCGGCCTGAAAAACGTTCACCACTATGAAAAGCAAGAGGCATCAACCCGTAAGCCATCGCGGCCTTGGGTGGTGCCTCCCGAACGAAGGGAGAGAGAAATGGCCGACAATCATGAGATGTGGAAGAGCCTCGGTATGGACCTGGAGACGCACGATCAGCTGTGCGCCGTGCTGCCGAGCGCATTTGGCGATGTGTACCTAAGCCAGGAAAACCGTCCCGAGGCCATGGCGTTCTACGATTTCGTGGTGTCCGACATCCACGGTATCCGTCCTGCTGAGCTTATCGAGCTTCAGAAGAAGGGCGGCAAGGTCTTTGGCACGTTCTGCGTGTACGTGCCCGATGAGGTGGTTATCGCCTGCGGCGGTGCGGTGACGGGCCTGTGCGGTGGCTCCCAATTCTGGGTGCCGGAGGGAGAGAAGGTCCTTCCTTCCGATACGTGCCCGCTGGTAAAGGCTTCGCTTGGCGCCCATTTCGGCAAAACCTGCCCGTATTTCAGCGTTGCCGATATATACGTGGGCGAAACAACCTGCGATGCCAAGAAGAAGGCCTACGAGATCTTGGGCGCCGACAAGAAAACCTACGTCATGGACATGCCCCAGATGAAGCGCGAAAAGGATGTTCGGAAATGGACGGGGGAAATCGCCGATTTCGCCCATGAGGTTGAAGAGTTCACCGGCAACAAGCTCACGCCCGAGAACCTTGCCCATGCCATTCAGATCGTGAATGCCAAGCGTCGTGCCTTGGCCCGCGTGTTCGAGGCAACCAAGGCAACCAACTGCATCCCGATCTCGGGCAAGGACCGCTTGCTCATGACCCAGATCGCGTTCTTCGACGATCCCGAGCGTTGCGCCCAGAAGGCCAACGAACTGGCAGACGAGCTTGAGCAGCGCGTTGCTGATGGGGTAAGCGTCTTCCCTGCGGGAACGAAGCGTATCCTTATCACGGGCACGCCCATGGCCATCCCTAATTGGAAGCTGCATCATCTTATCGAGACCAGCGGCGCTGCCGTGGTGTGCGAGGAGATGTGCACCGGTACGCGTTACTTCGAGCATTTGGTCGATGAGACGCAGACTACGCTGGAAGGCCAGTTTCAGGCGCTTTCCGAGCGTTACATGCTGAACAATTGCGCTTGCTTCACTCCCAACCCCGGACGCATCGAGGACATCATCCGCCTTGCCCGCGAGTACCAGGTCGACGGCGTTATCGATGCCAACCTGAAGTTCTGCACCACGTACAATGTCGAGAAGAACTCGGTTGCCGCCGCGCTTGAGGCGGAGGGCATTCCCTGCCTTGGCCTTGAGACCGACTATACCGACAACGATGCGGAGCAGCTGCGCACGCGAATCCAGGCGTTCGTAGAGATGCTTGGCTAAAAGGCGGTCTTGCCGGGCTGGGGTATTTCCTCCGCCCGGCAAGGGCCCTTATTGCGGATGAAGGGTTCAGGCATGTTGGGAATAGGGATAGACATTGGCTCTACCGCAACGAAGGTTGCTGCGGTAGGCGCATCGGGGTCGCTGGTGGGAACTTGGATGTACCCTACTGGCTTCAGCAGCGTCGAGGCGGCTCGTGCGGCGCATGCCCTGCTCGATAGGGAGGGATTGCTGGGCTCAGATAGTGTCGTTGTCGCGACGGGGTACGGGCGCAATGCCGTTTCCTATGCCAACAGGGCGGTAACCGAGATCACCTGCCACGGGAAGGGCGCCGTGCGCCTATTCGGAAGTGATGGCGTGGTGATCGATGTGGGCGGTCAGGACACGAAAGTTATCTGGCTTGCCAAAGGGTCGGTCAAGAAATTCCTGATGAACGACAAGTGTGCTGCAGGCACGGGGCGCTTCCTTGAGGTTATGGCCGATAGGCTTGCGGTCGATCAGGCCGAGCTTGAGCGGTTGGCCCGTGCCGGGAAGCCCACTGCCATATCTAGCATGTGCACCGTGTTTGCCGAGAGCGAGGTGATCTCGCTTGTCGGGCGAGGGGAGCCGCGTGAGAACATTGCCCGTGGGGTGATCGACTCGGTGGTCGGACGCGTTGCCGCCATGGCCTCGGGTGCGGCGGGCCAGCCCACGTTCCTTACCGGTGGCCTGTGCGCCAATGCGTTTGTGGTTGAGCGTCTTTCCTCCGTTCTGCACACCACGGTTGAAACAGCGCCGGAAGCTCGCTTTGCGGGGGCCATAGGCGCTGCATGCATTGGGGCCGGTGTTTGACGATGCCGGCGAAGGACGCAAGTTACGTGCTGGTGCGAACAAGCACCGAGGCATTCGATTTGTACGAGCGTATTCGCGCAGCGGGTGTGCCCGCCCGCGTTGCCCCTGCCCCTCATGGCATGCAGGCCTGCTGCGGAACGTCTGTCATGCTCGACCCCGAAGATGTCGAGCGGGCGCGGCGGGTTATCGAGTCTGCGCCGTATCCCATCGAGCGGATCGTGGAAGTAGCCGGTGCCATCGATCCTTTGCGGGATCGGTTTTGCTGAGTTCGGGAAAGGCTGTTTGCGCCGTGCTGGGCATAGGTTCCAACTGCGTCTATTTTGGCCGGCCTTGCCGTTTTGTTTGCTGTTGCCGGATGTTGTCAAGATAAGCTGATAAGCATGGTTATAGTTTCATTCCATACCACGGCCGACGCGTTCGGCTTCGAAGAGGCGGCTAAGCGCTTGGGGCTTCCGGGGCGCTTGGGCACTATCCCGCGCACTATCTCTGCAGGCTGCGGCTTTGCGTGGCTTGCACCGGCGGAAACCAGGAAGCACTTAGAGGAATTCCTGGCCGAACAGAGCCTTGAGTGCGAGGGGGTGTACGAGCAGTGAGGATCTTGAACGTTACGGCCCAGAAGCCCGATAGCACAGGAAGCGGCGTGTACCTTGCCGAAATGGTGCGCTGCGAGGTTCAGGCAGGGCATTGCGCTGCAGTTGTCTGCGGCATTGCTCCTGGCGACCCGTTGCCGTTCCCCGAAGGCGTTTGCGCATATCCCGTCTACTTCGAAACTGCCCAGGTGCCCTTTGCGGTGTGCGGCATGTCGGACGAGATGCCCTATCGTGCAACGCGCTATCGCGACATGGATGCGCAGATGGTTGCCCAGTTCCGTGCGGCGTTTGCCGAGCGCATTCAGCGTGCGATAGGGGAATTCAATCCGGATGTGGTGGTATGCCATCACCTGTACCTGCTTACCGCTTTGGTTCGGAAGTTGGTTTCCGGCATTCCGGTGTTTGCGGTATGCCATTCCACCGACCTGCGCCAGATGCGCTCTCATGGCCTTGCGCGGGACGAGATCATCCGCAATGTTCGCGAGCTTACCGGCATCTTCGCATTGCACGGCGAGCAGCGTGCCGAGATCATCGCGCTTTACGGATGCGAGCCCTGCAAGGTGCAGGTTTTGGGAACCGGCTACAACTCCACGGTGTTCACCAGGCCGTGCTGGCCCCCTAGGGAATCCGCCGAGCTCTCCCTTCTGTACGTGGGCAAGATCTGGGAAAAGAAGGGCGTCAGCTGTCTGCTCGATGCCCTCGACCAGGTGGATGTTCCGGGAAAGACCCTTCGTCTTCGCCTGGTGGGCGGCCATAACGATGCCGCCGAGTACGAGCGTTTCCGGAAGCAGGCCGATGCGTGCACGGCGCAGGTCGAATTCGCTGGACGCCTGGAAACCGCTGGCTTGGTGGATGCCTACCAGCACGCCTCGGTGTTCGTGCTCCCCTCGTTTTTCGAAGGGCTGCCCTTGGTGGTGGTCGAGGCGCTGGCGTGCGGCTGCCGAGTGGTGGTGAGCGATTTGCCCGGCATCCGACCCTGGCTGGAGGGCCATGTGCCCGATGCGCCGGTGGTGTTCGTGCAGCCGCCCCGCATGCGCACTGCAGACGACCCGGTTCAGGAAGATCTTCCAGGTTTCGCTCGGCGCATTGCCCGCGGCATCGAGGAAGCTGCAGCGCTGCAGCCCTTTGCCGGCGATATGCACTCGCTTACCTGGGAAGGGCTTACCTCCCGGTTCGTTTCCTTCGTCCGCCCGTTTTGCAAGGAGTGAGCGCCTTGATCTATTTCGACAACGCGGCTACCACCATGCAGAAGCCGCCGGCTGTGGCTGAAGCGGTGGTTCACGGCATGCAGGCATTCGGCGGCGTGGGGCGCGGCGTGCACCCGGCCTCGCTCGAGGCGGGGCGTGCGGTGTTCGAGGCACGTAGGCAGGTGGCGAATCTGCTGGATGCGCCTTCGACATCGTGCGTTTCCTTCGCGCTGAACGCTACTATGGCGCTGAACATCGCTCTGCAGGGCTTGGCCCAGCCGGGATGCACCTTGCTTACCACGGTCGCTTCTCACAACTCGGTTCTGCGTCCGTTGTTCCGCTTGCGTGACGAGCAGGGATGCGCCGTTGAGGTTGCCCCCATAAATCCCGATGGAAGCCTCGACTTTGCAGCCTACGAGCGTCTGCTCGCCGAAGGCGAGGTGCGCTATGTGGCGGCAACCCATGCCTCGAACCTTACGGGTGATGTGTACGATGTGTCCCGTATGGCAAGCATTGCCCACGAGCATGGTGCCCTGTTCATTTTGGACGCCGCCCAAACGGCAGGTGCCATCCCCTTGTCCCAACAGGAAATCGGTGCCGATGTGCTGTGCTTCACAGGCCACAAAAGCCTGTTCGGCCCACAGGGCACGGGCGGGTTGTGCGTCGCCCCGCAGATTGAGGTGCACCCGCTGCTGGAAGGCGGCTCGGGTACCCATACCTACGATGAGCGCCATCCTCCCTATATGCCCGAGGCATTGGAGGCGGGCACGGTGAATGCCCATGGCCTTGCCGGACTGGCAGCTGGCGTGGAATTCATCGAAGAAGAGGGCGTTGGTGCCGTCCATGGAAAGGTTGCCGATCTCACCACCGCATTCGAGGAAGGCGCGCTTAGGATCAGCGGGCTGCGCGTTCTGGGCGGTCATGGCGGTATTGAGAGAACCGGGGTGGTAGCCATCGACGTGGAGGGCATCGACGCGGCGCTTCTGGGCGATGCCCTGGCGCGCGATTTCGGGGTGTGCACCCGTGCCGGCGCCCACTGTGCGCCGCTTATGCATCGGGCCCTGGGAACCGAGGAGAAGGGGGCGGTCCGTTTCAGCTTCTCGTGCTTCAACACCGAAGAAGAGATACAGAAGGGGCTTCATGCCCTGGAGGAAAGCGTGAAGGCGCTTCGTTGATATAGGATCGAAAGCGAACGTAATGGAAGGACGGTACTTATGAAAGAACTTGATGCACGTGGGCTGCAGTGCCCCAAACCGTTGATGATGGCGAAGAAGGAACTCGATGGCGGCCCCGAGCCGCTGCTCATTCGAGTGGACAACCAGTCTGCGGTAACCAACCTTACCCATCTGGCGAAGCGCGTGGGTCGCACCCTTGAGGTGGAAGAGGGCGAAGGCGAGTGGGCGCTTACGTTTGGCGAGCTTTCCTGCGATGCCGCGCTTGATGCCGCCGCACCGGCCGCAGGCCTTGATCCCTATGCCGTGTTCGTGGGGAAAGACCACGTGGGCGAAGGCGACGCGAAGTTGGGCGCCAGCCTTATGAAGATGGCCCTGTACACGCTTTCCGAGTCCGATAACCCTCCGGCGCATCTGCTGTTCATGAACAGCGGCGTGAAGTTGGTTGCCGGCGGTGAGCAGCAGGTTGTCGACAGCGTAAGCACCCTGGTAGCCCGTGGCACCGAGGTGTTGGTGTGCGGTACCTGCCTCGACTTCTACGGCCTGAAAGACCAGCTGGCAGTGGGGGAGGTTTCCAACATGTACGACATCCTGGGTCGTATGCAGGAATCCTCGAAGACCATCACGCTGTAGACATGGCTGAATACCTGGTTGCATTTGGCTCCACCCATGCAGCGCTTTCGTTCGAGGCGGCGTTTGGCGCGGAAGGCTCGCTGGTGCCGGTGCCGCCGAAAGTGCGTGCGGGTTGCGGCATGGCGTTGAGATTCTATGCGGCTGGCGACGACAGCGCCTTGCAGCGGGTTGGCGAATTGGCGCATGAGTTGGGGATCTCTCCGCACATAGAGGCGGTATTGGCCAAGGAGCAGGGCGCTTACCGCGCACTCACCTAAGGCGGCAGCTGACCGCAATGATTTCGGCCGCCCTGAATCGCGATAAAAAGAGGGATACCGATGCTTTTCTCGGTATCCCTCTTTGGGTTTTACTGCGCGTCGGAGAAGCGGATATGCCCTGCGTCCCCTTCGGTGATCTCGCCGATGCGTGCGGGTTTCCGTCCTGCCATGCGCTCGAACTCCGCCTCGAACACGGCAGTTTGCTCGGGCGGGATGGCGGCAAGGATGCCGCCCGACGTTTGCGGGTCGCACACAACGCCCAGGCGGTTGTCGAACTCCTCATCATCGAGCGATCCTTGCTCAAGGTATGCCCCCAAGTCCTCCATGATGCTGAAGGTGCGTCCAGGACGGCAGTAATCGCAGGAAAGCTGCCATACGGGGCCGAACAGGGGCAACGATGCGAAGTCGATGGTTGCCGAGCATCCGCTTGCCTCCAGCATCTCGTGCAGGTGCCCGGCCAGCCCGAAGCCCGTCACGTCGGTGGCGGCATGCACATTCGCGGCTACCATGGCGCGCCCACCGGCAGCGTTGAGCTCCATCATCGATTCCACCACCGAGCGCATGGTTGCCTCATCGATCTGGTCGATCTTCAGCGCCGCGCTCATGATGCCGGTGCCCAGGGGCTTGGTAAGGTACAGCACGTCGCCCGGTTGGGCGCCTTCGTTGCGCACGATTCGGTTCGGGTCTACCGTGCCGAACACGGAAAGGCCGTACTTCGGCTCGTTGTCGTCGATGGTGTGGCCCCCGGAAACGAAAGCACCAGCTTCGGCAACGGCGTCGGCGCCGCCTTGCAGGATGGCGGCGGCAACCTCTGTTCCCAGATTGATGTCGAGCGCCAGCAGATTCAAGGCAATATGGGGCTGAGCCCCCATGGCGAACACATCGGATAGGGCATTGGCTGCCGCAACACGCCCGAACTCGTACGGATCGTCTACTACAGGTGTGAAGAAATCGACGGTGAGCACGGCGGCAGTGGTTTCGTTGATCTGCCATACCGCGCAGTCGTCGCTGGTCTCGTATCCGAGTATCAGGCGCGCGTCTTTCGGCGGTGCGCCGGCAGGGGATAGCGAAGAGAGTATTTCCTTAAGGTCGCCCGGACCCCACTTGGCTGCTCAACCGCCCTTCGAGGTGAGCTTCGTCAAGCGGATGCGCTCCTCTTTCTCGGACATAAGGCCTCCTTTCTGCTTGCCCAAGTATAGCAATCGAACGCTTGCGGTCAGTGGCTCCGGGTTATTCGCCTAAAAGAATAATTCCATATGCGATCTGGCCTTTTGAATTATTTCCAACCAAGAAGATCTCGATGTTTTCGACCGCTTGGCGATTAGTTTACGGGCATCGTTGAATCGACTGGGTAGCAAGCTGGCGCTTGCCGATACGATGCAGGCAGTAGAGCCCTGCCTGTTAGGCGGGGAAGGAGAGCAACTGAAAGGAGTGTGGGAAATGGAACTGTCACGCCGCGGCTTCTTCAAGGCAGCTGGTGCCGCTTTTGCAACCAGCATGGCCTTCGAGTTCATGCAGCCGTCGCCAGCCCTGGCAGTGGAATCCTCCTCTGAGTGGAAGCTCGTCAACACCGAAGAGTACACGAACATCTGCTGCTATTGCGCAGGTGGCTGTGGCTCCATTTGCTCGGTGCGCGACGGCGAGCTTATCAACTTGGAGGGTGACCCCGATCATCCTATCAACGAAGGCGGCCTGTGCCCCAAGGGCGCCACGATGTTCCAGCTGCGAAACGTCGTGAACCCTGAAACCCACGAAATCGAGAAGAGCAAGGTTCGCCAAACCAAGCCTTTGGTGCGCCGTCCCTTCAAGAAGGAATGGGAGCCCATCACTTGGGAAGATGCCATCAAGGAAATCGCCCAGAAAACCAAGGAAACCCGCGATGCGGGCTTCGTTGAAACCGAAGAGGTAAAGGGCAAGACCCTTACCGTGAACCGCTGCGAGAGCATTGCCAGCCTGGGCGGTTCCCAACAGAACTCCGAAGAAGAGTACCTCATCCTGAAGATGATGAGAGCGCTTGGTATCGTGGCAATCGATAACCAAGCCCGTGTTTGACACGGTCCCACCGTCGCCGGTCTGGCGGCATCATTCGGTCGCGGCTCAATGACTACTCATTGGTGCGACATGCAAAACACCGATGTCATCATGAACATCGGCTCCAATTCCGTTGAGAACCACCCCGTAAGCTCGAAGTGGCTCCATAGGGCACATGACAAGGGCGCTAAGTGGATGGTTGTCGACCCCCGCTACACTCGTACGGCCGAACAAGCCGATATCTACTGCCCCATCCGAAGCGGCACGGACATCGCGTTCTACGGCGGCCTGTACAAGTACATCATCGACAACCTTATCGAGCCTGGTCTGGCCGAGTACACTGCCACGGGCAAGAACCCTGCCAACTACAACTTCGAGTACCTCATCAACTACACCAACGCCTCCTACATTCTGGACGAGGAGTATTCCTTCGATCCCGAAACAGGCCTGTTCAGTGGTTGGAACGAGGAATCCGAGACGTACAACGTGCATTCCTGGCATTACGAAACCGACCATGAAGAGCAGTGGGATACCTCCGAGAACGGAGCCTACGCTTGGTCGGTGAAGGAAGGCGTGCCTGCCTTCGAGAAGCCGGTGCTCACCGTTCCCAAGAAGGACGCAACCCTGCAGCACGAGCGCTGCGTGTACCAGAAGTTCAAGGAGCATTACTCCCGCTACGACATGGACACGGTATGCCGCGTGTGCGGTATGGACAAGGAAGATCTTGAGCTGGTGTACTCCACCTGGGCAACCTCGTGTGCTCCGGGCA
>CAVDDI010000018.1:0-13929 GCA_963607675.1 bacterium
CGAGGCCCGCCGAAGCGGGCCTCGTCAAACAGCGGAACGGGAATCCCCGAGGGGCATCGCCCCGTCCTCTGGCGCGGGCGGAAGCGGGGGATTTGCGTTCTGTTCACCGACGATGTGCGCAACGCTCAAAAAAGATCGAAGCGCCGGGGATGGCGCTTCGATTGAAAGGCTGATGGCGCCCCCGAGAGGACTCGAACCTCCGACGCACGGTTTAGGAAACCGACGCTCTATCCTCTGAGCTACGGGGGCGGATAGATGCTGCATTGCAGCCCAGCTATCTTAGCACATAACCTTGTGCGGCTACTGCCGTGCCTGGTTGCCCTTGGGTGTTGGCCCTCCCTGCCGCTCGGCTTGCGCGAAGCAAGTGCTGGGGACCTTTGGCAGAGCAAAAAAAGCGCCGCCCCTGCGGGCGGCGCCTCAGCTGCGTTGGCTAGTTGGTACCGGTGGTTCCATTTGCATTGCTGCTCGCAGAGCTTGTTCCATCGGAGATGTAGATCGTGATGGTGTCGCCCTTCTTCGCGCTCGTGCCGGAAGAGGGGCTCTGCTTGATGACGTTGCCCTTCGATGCTGCCGGTCCAGCGGTGGTCTGGACATCATATTTGAAGCCAGCTTTTTCCAGGGCTGCACTGGCATCGCTTTGGGTCTTGCCTACCACGTTGGGAACCTCTACGGAAGAAGGACCGGAGGAAACCGTGATGGTGATGGTGGAGCCCTTCTTTGCGGTGCCGGTATCGCTCTGCTTGATCACGTTGCCCTTGTCCACATCGTCGCTGGTAGAGCTTGCCACGTTCACCGAGAAGCCGGCGCTTTCGAGCTTGCTGGTTGCCGTTGCCTGCGTCATGCCCACAACATTGGGGATGGATACCTTCTCAGATCCCTTGGAAAGGTGGTACACGATGGTATCGCCCTTGTTGGCCTTGGATCCAGCGCTGGTTTCCTGGGAAGCCACAGCGCCTTCGGCAACGTCATCGGAGTACACGGTATCGCCCTGCTGGCCGTTCAGGCCCGCCTGTGAAAGCGCCTTCTGGGCGTCATCTGCCGATTTGCCCTTCAAATCGGGCACGGATACCTGCTCGGTTCCCTTGGACACGTTGATCTTGATGGTGGCGCCCTTCTCGGCCTGCTCGCCCGCCTTCGGGTCGGTGCTTACCACGTTGCCCGAGGAAACCTCGCTGCTGTACACCTCGGTTTCGCTGCCTACCTTGAAGCCGGCCTGCTCGAGCGTGGTGCGGGCCTGGGCGATGGGTTTGTTGGTAACGTCGGGCACAGTGACCTTCTCGTTGCCGCCCAGGGCGAACACGGCACCGGCGATGCCGATGATGCACAGGATGGCAACGATGACGCCGATGATGATGTTGCGCTTCTTTTTCTTGGCCTTGTTCTCTTCCTCTTCGGCGGAATAGGCGCGGGGGGCAACCTGGGTGAAGTTCCCGGTTCCCTGGCCGGCAACCGGGCTCATTACCTGGGTACCGTTCTGCATGGGGGCAACGCCGCCCATGACCTGCGTCTTCAGGCCGCTGATGTCTTCGCCTAGGTTGACTGGGTGCCCGGCCAGGAAGTCGTTCAGGACATGGCGCATCTCGGAGGCGTCCTTGAAGCGGCGCTCCGGGTCTTTCTCGAGGGCCTTCATGATGATGGCCTCGAGCGCAGGGTCGATGTTGGGGTTGATGGTCCTGGGAGCAGCGGGAACCTCGTTCACCTGCTTCACGGCAACGCTTACGGCATCCTGCCCATCGAAGGGGAGCTTGCCGGTGGTTGCCTCGTAGAGCACCACGCCAAGCGAGTAGATGTCGCTTGCGCCGGTGAGTTCCTTGCCCTGCGCCTGCTCGGGGGAGACGTAATGGGCGGTTCCCAGCACGGTTGCGGTCTGGGAAAGGCCGGCATCGCCTGCGCGGGCAATGCCGAAGTCCATTACCTTGATGTTGCCATCAGGCTGGATCATGATGTTCTGCGGCTTGATGTCGCGGTGGATCACGCCGCCGGCATGTGCCACGGAAAGCGCCTGGGCAACCTGCGAGCCGATTTCAGCGGCCTTGCGCTGGTTGATGGCGCCGCGTTCCTGGATGGCGGTTTTAAGGTCAGTGCCGCGCAGGAACTCCATGACGATGTAGTACGTTTCGTCGTCAAGGCCCCAGTCGTAGATGCTCACGATGTAGGGGCTCTGCAGCTTGGCGGCCGAAGCGGCTTCCTGGCGGAAGCGCTTGGTGAACGTGGGGTCGGCTGCATATTGGGGGAGCATGGTCTTCACGGCTACCGTGCGTCCAAGCACGTTGTCTTGCGCACGGTAAACCTCGGCCATGCCGCCAAGGCCCACTCGCTCGGTTATCTCGTAGCGGTTATTGAAAGTTCTGCCAACCATGCTTCCGGCCACGTTTGTACTCCCTTTGGATCCATGCTTAACGGCTATCTGCTAAGCATATCGTATCGGTAGGTGAATGCGCCTTTCTTCAGAGCGCGTTCACTTTGTCTTAAGAAAAAGTTCCTTACAGGTCGCCCTGTACCGTAAGGGCTGCTTCCAGCACGCCCTTGGCGCGTCCGGCGGCGCCCCCGGAAAGCTGTTCGCCTGCCTCTTCCAGCACGATGGCCACCACTACATGGCAGTCGTCGGAAGGCCCCATGCCCACGAACCAGCGGTCGTCTTTTTCCTTGCCCGTTTCGGCGGTGCCGGTTTTGCCGGCGATCGTCACGCCGTCGATTGCCGCCGCCGTGCCGGTACCGTTCTTCACGACGCCCTCGAGCACGCTCTTCACGCGCTTGGCAACCGAAGAGCTGCACACGTTGGAGAAGGTGGAAGGCGTTGCGCGGTAGCTGGTTTTGCCCTCGGCGTTGCTCACGCTGTCTACCAGGTAGGGCTGCATGATGGTGCCGTCGTTCGCGATGGCGCATCCGACCAGGGCCATCTGCAGGACGGTTGCCTGGGGGCCTGCCGGCGAGCTGTGCTCGCCTACGGGTTCGCCTGCGGCTGCCCATGCCGTTTCCCACTGCGTCATCTCGTCGGGGTCGGGCATGAGCGACTTGGTAAGGGGCAAGTCGAAGGTGATGGACTGGTTGAAGCCGAACTTCTCGGACGAAGACACAAGCTTCTGTGGGCCGATCTGGTCGCCGAGCTGGGCATACACCGTATTGGAGGAAAGCTCGGTGGCGCGGGCCAGGGAAATCGAGCCGTACGAGGCGTTGTTGAAGTTGGTCACCTTGCCGCCGCCGATATCGAGCGTGGAAGGCGAGTCGTACTTGCTGTCTTCCTTTGCCACGTTGTTTTCCAGCGCGGTTTCAAGGGAAACGATCTTGAACGTGGAGCCGGGCGAGTAGAGCGCCTGGGTTGCGCGGTTGTACAGCGCAGAGGAATCGCTGCCGCTGGAAAGAAGCTCCTCGATGTCGTTGGCATCGTAGGTGGGCGAAGAGGCCAGGGCCAGAACGGCGCCGGTCTCGGGATCCATGACCACGCAGGCGCCCTTGTATCCCTCGAGCGCTTCCTGGGCCGCTTCCTGCACGGTGGAGTTGATGGTGAGCTTCACGTCGTTGCCCGCGGTTGCGGCGCCCGAATAGGAGTTCAGCACGTCGATCCAGCTGGCGTAGTTGCTTTCCCCCTTAAGGGTGTCGTTGCACGAAGCCTCTATGCCCGAGGTTCCGTAGGTGTCGGAGGCGTAGCCCACCACCTGCGAAGCCAGGTCGCCGGCGGGGTATTCGCGCTTGTAGGTGCCATCGGACTGCAGCACGGAATGAGCCAGCAGCACGTTGTCGTAGGTGGTGATGGCACCGCGTTCGCTCTTCGATTCCTTCGCGATGGTGTGGTTGTTGATGGGCATGGATTTGTATTCGTCTGCCTGCACGATCATGATCAGGGTGAGGTTGGCAACCAGAAGCGCGAACAGCGCGCTGAAGACGATCATGGTGCCGGTTAGGCGCTTACCCAGCGAAACGCGTCCAAGGGGGCCGTTAAGGCTGAAGCCGCCCGTGCCGGATGACATCTCCGATTCGATGCCCGTGCCCTGGTCGCTGGCGCGCATGAGGAAGCCCAGGATGATGAAGCTTGCCAGAAGCGAAGAGCCGCCCTGCGATACGAAGGGCAGGGTAAGGCCGGTAAGCGGGATAAGGCGCGTGACGCCGCCCACGATGATGAAGGCCTGCAGCACGATGATGGCGGTGAAGCCCACGGCCATGAACGAGCTGACGTCGCTCTTGGCGCGCACGGCGATAAGGATGCCGCGGATAGAGAAGCACAGGTACAGCAGCAGCACGCCTGCGGCACCCAGAAGGCCGGTTTCCTCGGCGATGGCCGAGAAGATGAAGTCGGATTCCACGATGGGGATCTGCGAGGCAAGGCCGTTGCCGATGCCCACGCCGAACAGGCCGCCGTCTGCCAGCGAGAAGATGGACTGTACCAGCTGATAGCCCGTGTTGGTGGGGTCGGCGAAGGGATCCAGCCAGGTTTCGACGCGCACCTGCACATGGCTGAACAGGAAGTACGCCGCCACGAAGCCGAGCATGATGAGGATAAGGCTGAGGAAGATGTATGAGTGCTTGCCGGTTGCCACGTACAGCATGGTGACGAACACGAAGAACAGCACCAGCGCCGAGCCCAGGTCCTTCTCGAAGACGATGACCATCAGCGCAACCGCCCACATGAGCAGCACGGGAACCAGCGCGCGCAGGTCGGGCACGGGGAAGGGCCCCAGCTTGTGCGAGAAGTCGGAGAGCATCTCGCGGTTCTGTGCCAGGTAGGCAGCAAGGAACACCACGATGCAGATCTTCGCCAGCTCGCCTGGCTGCAGCGAGAAGCCGCCGATGGAAAGCCAGATGCGGCTGCCGTAGATCTCGTTGCCTACCACAGGCAGCATCGGGGAGAGCAGCAGCAGGATGCCGGCGATCATGATGGTGTACTTGTAGCTGGAGAGCTTGTCCAGGTTGCGTACGAATGCCAGCACCAGCACCATGAACACCACGCCCAGGAACAGCCAGCCAACCTGCTTCATGGCCAGGTCGGGCGCCAGGCGCGTGATGAAGGCGATGCCTATCCCGGTGAGTGCGAACGAGATGGGCAGGATGGCCGGGTCGGCGCCGGGGGCAAGCTTGCGTATGGCCAGGTGGGCCACCACGAAGGTGGCGAACATGCCCAGTGGAACGGTGAGGTTGTCAAGCGTGACGGAGCCGCCCTGGTTCATGGCAACCATGGCGAACAGGAGTATGACCAGCGGCGCTGCCAGGCAAAGGAGCAGCAGTTCGGTGTTGCGGCGTGTCATGCGCTACTCGTTTCCGTTGGCTGTGCTGGCGGCCTGGGTACTTGCCTGGCCCGTGGAGCCGGTGGCTGTAGCCGCCGCCGTGCCCTCGGCGGTTTGCGTGCTGGGCTTGGCCGCCGTTTCCTGACGGGCGATCTCTTCCTCGTAAGAACCGATGATCTCGTTGGCCTCGTCCATGCTGCCGGCGGAGATGCCGTCGTTCAGGCGCGTGGCAACGCTGGGCTGCAGCTTGCTCACGTCCACGTCGGTGACGCGGTCGAGGCTGGAAAGGGGCATGCCCAGAAGCTCCTCGTTCAAGCCGCGGTACACGGCCACCTTGCCGTCTTGGTTGATGAGGTAGGCGGAGTTGTGCACGTACTGGTAAGCGGCGAAGCCCGCAAGGGCGAAGATGGCTATGAGTGCCGCCACGAGGAACGCGTACAGCGTGCGGCTCTTGCGCTTTTCCTTGCGCTCGCGCACCACGCGGAAACCTTCCACGTCCATGACGATGGCGGTGGCGTTGTCATATCCGCCGGCATCGAGCGCGGCACCGACCAGGTTGTCGGCGCATTCCTGCGCGGTTTCGGAGCTGCCCATGATGCGGGCTATCTCGGGGTCTTCGATCATGGTGCAGATGCCATCGGAGCAAAGCAGGATGCGATCGCCCGTTTCCACGTTCAGCTCGTAGATGTCGGGCTGCATGTGCGGATCGGAGCCGATGGCGCGCGTGA
Source organism: bacterium (assembly GCA_963607675.1). Classification (GTDB taxonomy): domain Bacteria; phylum Actinomycetota; class Coriobacteriia; order Coriobacteriales; family Eggerthellaceae; genus Anaerotardibacter. The sequence continues at coordinate 5,948 of CAVDDI010000018.1, forward strand.
TGACTGAGCGGTTGGGGTGAACGCGGGCCTCTGCCTCGGTAAGCTGGCCGGCCTCTATCATGTCGGCCATAAGGCTGTGGTCGCGGGTAAGCTGCTGAAGGCGGCCCTGGTGCAGCAGGTATGCGCGCGAATCGCCCACCTGGGCGATTACCAGGCGCTCGCCTTCCAGGATTGCGGCGGTGAGCGTGGTGCCCATGCCCTCACGGCCGATGCCCTTGCCGGGTGCCTTGATAACCTCGAGGTTCGCGGCAACCACTGCGCGGGCCAGCGCATCGCCATCGGGGCCGGCAGGCGCCAGTTCCGCCAAGGTCTTGATGGCTATCTCCGATGCCACCTCGCCGGCTTCATGGCCGCCCATCCCGTCGGCAACGGCGAACAGCGGCGGGGTAACCACCAGGCTGTCCTCGTTGTGCTCGCGCACATGGCCTATTTCCGTGCGGCTCCCGAAGAACGACTTCGCGCCCGGCTCGTTTGCCGCCTTGTGCTCGGTGCGTGCGTTGCGTTGTTTTGGCATGTTGCTGCTCATCTTCTTCACTGCTGGGCGTACCTCACTCGCATGGTGACGTCGCCGACGGTAACCTTGTCGCCGTTGCGCAAGGTGGTGGGTTCGGTGATGTAGCGCCCGTTCACGGCGGTTCCGTTGGTGGAGCCAAGGTCCTCAACGAAGAGGTTCTGGCCCATCAGCACGAAACGCGCATGGCGCGAGGAAACGTATTCTGCCCCGATCACGATGTCGCTGCCCGGGCTGCGACCGACGATAACCGGGCCGTTCACGGCGATGTTCACGCCGCGCAGTTCCTTCGGGCCCTTCTCGATGGCCACGGTCCAGGTTTGCCCCTTCTTGCGCTGCCCGCGCACCATTCCGATCCCCGTTTTCATGATGGCGAAGAGGAACAGGTACAGCAGCGCCACGAAAAGGAGGCGGCCTATGAGGAGGATGACGTCGATCACGGAAAACCCTATCGTTTGCCCTGGTTGGATAAATGCTGGTATAAAGCGCAAACGGGCTGTGCCGAGGTTAACAGCACAGCCCGTTCAAAGCCTGGTTCCTACTGGAAGGTGAACAGGAAGGTGGTGGTGCCCATGGTTACGCGGTCGCCTTCCTGCAGCATGGTGGAGGCGATGTGCCTGCCGTTCACCAGCGTGCCGTTGGTGGAGCCGAGGTCGGCCACGCTCCAGGCGCCCGCGCCCTCGTTCCTGATCTCGGCGTGGGTGCGGCTCACGTTCAGGTCCTCGATGGCTATGTCGCTGGAAAGCGCACGGCCAAGGAGCACTCGCTCGCTGGTAAGCGGGAAGGAGCGGTTGGTGGTGAGGTCGATCAGGCGCGGCTGCTGCGCTGCGCCGCGGTTCGCGGCGGGAGCGGGGGCGGAAAGGTCGTCGAAGCGCATCGTCTGCGGCATGGCGGCCGCCGGGGCGGGGGCTGCCATGGGCACGGGTGCCGCCGCAGCGGCATCGTCGGCCATGACGTCGATGCCGGCGCTGGCGTAGTTGCCCTGCGGTGCAGGCTGGGCAGGGGCGTAGGCCTGGTTCATCTGCTGGGGCATGTTCGGGGGCAGCGGCGCGCCGCCGTCCTGTGCGGAAAGGCCGTAGCGCTGCATTTCCTCGGCGCGCAGCTGGGAGACGATGGGCGCGGAAACCATTTCCGCGATAACGTCGAACTTGCCGTGCTTCAGCTCGTCGTCGATGATGAAGCGCACCAGGGGAGAGCCGTCCATTGCCAGGCCAAGCTCCTGGGCCTTGCCGCGCAGGTACGTTTCCGTTTCGCCGGCCAGGGTGGGGTAGTAGCCGAACAGGCGCTCGTCGTCGTCGGGGTTCACCAGCACGGTGTAGAGCGTGGGGGCGAATTCCTTGCCCGCGCCGACCATCTTTTCGCGGCGCATCTGCTTTTCGGCCTTCTTGGCAATCTGAACGGGGCTGATGGGGGCATCGAAGAACTTGTCGCCCATCTTATCGAAGCCATCTTCCATATGGCTTTCGAATTTCGAGAATAACCCCATGAGTGATCTCCTTACGGTGCAAGAGTTGTACGGTTGGGGTGCAGGCTCCTGCTGCACGGCATTCCAACCATCAATCTTGCCATAAAGGAGGAAAAACCTTCCTTTTTTCACCCCATCGCCACGTAAATGGGCAAAACTAGCGCACTTCGCCCTTTTCTGCCAGGATCTTGCGGATCTTCTCCAGGTGCACCAAGCCATCCAGGTAGCCCTGGCGGCAGGCGGTTTTCAGGTGATCCTTGTTGCGCTCGGTGCGGGAAAGCTCAAGGCTTGCGTCCGGCGTGATGACGTAGGCCTTGCCCTGCTGTTCCAGTTGGAAGGCGTATTCGCGCTCGCTGTTGTACACGTGATGGCGCACCTTCATGCAGTCGATGAGGTTGGGGTACTGCCCCAGAACCCGCTCCATGGCGAAGATGCCCTTCTGCGGTTCCTTCACGTAGCCGCGCGGCTGGGTGAGCACCACCACCAGGAAGTCGCAGCCATCTTCGAGCGCCTTCTGGCAGGGGATGGGGCGCGTTATGCCGCCGTCCATGTACAGTTCGCCACGAAATTCAACTGGGGGGCTGAACAGGGGCAACGAGCAGCTGGCACGTACCACGGTGAACTTGTCGTCGAAATCCTGCTTGGTGAAGAACTCGGGCGTGCCGGTTTCCACCTTGGTTACGCCCACCACGAACTCGCAGGGGTTGGAAAGGGCTGCCTCCATGTCGTAAGGCACGGTGTTGGGCAGGTCGCCGAAGATGAAGTCCATGCCGAAGAACGAGCCGGTCTTGATCCAGCTTTGCATGCTTGCCCAGCGCGGGTCGTTTGCGTAGTCGATGTTGCAGGAAAGCGCGCGGCCGCGCTGCTTGGAAACGTACGAGCTGCCGTTGGATGCCCCTGCGGAAACGCCGATGACGTAATCTGCCCAGAACTCCTGTTCAAGAAGTGCCTCGATGATGCCTGCGGTGTATGCGCCGCGCATGCCGCCGCCTTCGAAGACGATGCCGATCTTCATAGGTGCTCCTTTGTTTTCCGGAGCGCCGCCTGGCGGATATGCGGGTAAGCTTCTTTGGCAGGTTTTCCGGGGCGAAAGCATGCCAAGGGAACTGCCCTTTCGGGGATTCGCCAAGGGGCGTTCTTTTGTGCTTGCCTGGGAGTATAGGGCGAAATCCGCCGCCGTATCGACGCGGTTCGCAGTGGCGGGGCAACCCCCATGAAAAAACCGTCTTGGCTGCCCGCGCCGGTCGGCGCCTGCGCTCAACTCAGCCCGTCCGCGCCGCGGGCAGGGGCATGCGCCCCTCGGGGATTCCCGCTACCCTGCTCGCTTCGCTCGTGCGGTCGCTGCCTCATGCTTTTGAAGAAGGTTCGCTTCGCGAACCGCACAGGAGAGGCTTTCAGAGAACCCCTCGCGGCGATGCCCCAACCCACGTCGCTGCTCAACTGGGGTCCGGCGGCTTGGTTTGGCGAAGGCTGCGCGGTGCGGACGGCTTGGAATCTGGTTGCGGGCGGTCTCGTCCTGGCAAAAAGCCACCGGAATGCACGCTTGCGCGGGAAAAGGGCGCCTATCTGGCAAAAAATCACTATATTGCGCGCCACGACAGGCATATCTCGCCATTCTGCGTACATTAGGGTGGTTTTTTGCCAGATCCGCGTGTCGGGGCGCGCATTTCGGGAACTTTTCGCCAAAAAGCTGCCCTGTCTCTGCGCAAGCGCGCATTACGGGCAAATCTTGCCAGGGGACCTGCCCGACCGCACCGTGCTGCGCGCCGAAGGGCCCAATTCTGCCCCCGCCATCTAGGCAACTCGGCAGCGCCAGGCGGGGCCTGAGCGGCGAGGAGCCCTTCCGGAGCGCGGCTTCCGAGCAAGCGCCTTCAAGGCGGCGCCACGGGTACTTGATCTTCGATGCCGGGATGAGGTGAACCATGCGTCAAGCCATTTTTCGCGCCGCCCCTTCGCGCTTGCTCGGAAGCCGAAGAGAGCGAAGGGGGCAACGAGGTGCGTGGGCCCCGACTGGCGCGGACGGGCGGAGTTAAGCGAAAGCCCTGCGGCGCGGACGGGCAATTCTCGGCTTTTGTGCGCCGCCGGGATAAAACAACTTGCAAAGCGAAGCGAGTTACCCTAAGCTAACTCGCCGATATTAAAAGTAACGCTTGGATAACTTTCCTTGTATGCCGACTACCGCAGCAGGTGCCGGCGCGAAAGGGAAGGGCGCAATCGGAAAGGAGAATGCGCTTCCAAACAGCAGAACCGCACGACTACATAGTTACCCCCCCCCAACCGAAAGGAACCTTATGGACGAACAGTCTGTAAAGGGCAAGGTGGGAGTTGGCCAGGCTGCCGCACGCGGCTTCGTGGCCACGGCATTGACGCTTTCGCTGGTGCCGTCCCTTGCCTACGCAAGTCCCGATAACGAAGAAGAGGCCCCCGCTACCAACGAAAAGACCTCTTCCGAAGCCGGAACGACTTCAAACAACAATGATAACGCAGTTTCCCTTGCATCCAGTGTGAGCAAGGCTGCATCCAGCTATGATCTGTCCAAGATCGCCGATGGCGCGTATGAAGGCACGGCTGAGATCGGCAAAGATGGTCTTACCATTGATGGCGAGGACTCGGGCGTCGATGATGGCGATGGATTTGTCGGCTATACGGTTAAGGTTGCCGTGACGGTTGCCGATCATGCGATTACCAAGGTAGAGGTTCTGAATGAGGCTCCTTCGGAGAGCACGTCCTATCAGAACAAAGCGGTGAACGGTGTGCCGAAAAAGAACCTGGTGGGCGTGCCGTCTCAGATCGTCACTGCGCAATCAACATCTGCCATTGATGCTGTGTCTGGCGCTACGGTAACCAGCAAGGCCATCGTTGTTGCGACCGACAAGGCCCTTCAAGCCGCATACGACGAGCAGAACAAGCAGGTCGAAGACGAGTACACCTACGGCTATGCTGCTCTGAGCTGGGCTGAGTATTGGGCTGCTGAAGGCGTGTACAACGCCGACAACGTGCAATCCAGTACCGAGAAGGATTCCAAGGGCGAGTACGACAAGGGCGGTTACGACGTAGTCACCCGTGCCACCACCAACCATGGTCTGCATCGTGGCAGCTTCCAGTGCAGCGCCACCATCATATGCACGGATGGGACGGAGTTCCAGGTGTCTTCGTGGGCTAACGATGGCAAGTCGTTCACTACCGTGGACGGCAAGACGGTTCAATGGAGCAAGGGCACCATCACGGCTGACGGCCAGAGCTACACCATGGACCACTACGAGGTAAGTGGCATCAAGTACGTTCCGGTGAAGGTGAAGACCTCCGACCTGGATGCGTTCAAGGAGAAGTACCAGTTTGTTGCGAATGGCGGAACCCTGACCGGCGGTTACACCGAGAATAATCTTCAGTCGTATTCCCTGATTGCCGATGTGGAAGCCGATACCAACGGCTTGAAGGAAGCCACCAAGTCCGGCGATTCCTTCACCTTCTCGAAAGCGGCAGCGGGCACTGGCTCTGGCATCGAGGGCGCCTCGCTCCAGACGGCGGACCTCTCATCGATGGGGCCCGACTTGAAGTCCGGTGATAATGTTGGCAGCTTCGGTGAGTTCATCCGCCTTGATTTCAAAGAGAACTACGGCGCATTGGGTTCCAAGATGCAGTCGGTGACCTGGGATTATTATGGCGATGTGGACCCCTCTTCCGCAGGTGCCACCCCGAAGGCTTCCTTCGGCACGAAGTTTGCCGCCGACAACTGGATGCACAAGTCTATGAGCATCCAGCTGGGCCTTACTGATTCCTACCGCTGCCAGCTTCCCGAGGGCACGGACGGCACGGGCTACTGGAAGGTGACCATCCACGCGCTGGGCTACGCCGACAGCTCGTACACGTTCCAAGCCACCTCTGACAACATCAAGGCAGAGGAAACCCCTGTCACTGAAGAGACCAAGAAGAGCCTGCAGGATCTTGTTGACAAGGCGAAGGCCTTGAACGAGGGCTCCTATTCTGCGGAGACATGGGCTGCTATGCAGACCGAGCTTTCCGAATCGGAAGAGCTTCTTGGCAAGGAGGACCTCACCGAATCCGCTGCTTCTGAGCAGATCACGCATCTGCAGGCTGCCATCAACGCTTTGGTGAAGGTTGCCCCTGAAGCTGGCGACTATATCCTGATGAACATCCCGTACAGCGACTTCTACGCCAGCGAGACGGCAAACAACAGCACCAGCGTCGATGTATTCACCTCCGCAACGAAGAGCAAGACCAAGGGCAGCCTTGCGGGCGGCACCTACCACACCGAGGACGGCTCCGAGATCACGGGCATCACGTTCCCGGTGAAGGTCTCCCAGAGCGCTGTTGACCAGATCGACTGGTCGGAGTGGACCGCAGCCGATAGCCAGGATGCCCTTGCCGCGGCGGGTTCGTATACCTATGTGTACCTTGATGAAGCTCCCGCAAACTACAAGGAGCTCAGCTCTACCGACGCTGGCTATAGCTTCGGCAAAGTAGAGGGTACCGAGGCCACCACCATCGACGGCTCTTCCGAGGCCGAGTTCACCACCGAGAGCGCTTATGGCGACTACGAGTTGGACTTCAGCGCCAGCACCCAGGTGTACGCAGCCCTCAAGGATGCCACCATCTATGGCGCTGTAGTGAACACCACCGATGGCACTGGCTACGGCATGCGCAGCCTGGAGAACATTTGGAAAACCGGTAAGCACGGCTTCGAGCTTGCTTGGTGCACCGGCTTCACGGAAAAGGTCCACAACTGCCCGACGAGCTCGGAGCACTACAAGTCCATCATGGGCAAGACCTTGAAGGACGTGGTGCTGTACACGAGCGCCGGCACGTACCAGATCACCCTTGGCGAAAACGGCATCTACGTGCCCATCAAGACCGCCGATGCGAAGGCTACCGCCGGCGAGGTAGACATCGACGCCACCGACCCGGTGGTAACGGCCGAGGTAGAGCTGCCCGAAGGCTTCAGTGCCTCCTATAAGATCGATGGCGAGGACGCACAGCAGATCCTTGGCGGTTCGGCTTCCAGCGTTTCCTTCAGCGCCAAGGGCCTGACCCTTGGCAAGCACGAGCTTACCGTTGTGGACACGAGCGGCAAGTACGCCGACCTTAATGTGGAGTTCGTCGTTTCCACCGCCAAGACGGTTGCCCAGTACCAAGACGGCAAGCTTGTCAAGGCCGATGGCGCATCTGACGAGGACTTCGCCAATTACCTTTCCAATGTTGCCAGCGTTGAAGTCGACAACACGTCCTACAACGCTCAGGGCCGCGGTGCCGCTAAGATCATCTCCACCGATGGCACCATCAACACCGAGGCAACATCCGGCATGGGCGATGCCGCCAAGAAGGTGTTCGATAAGTACGGCGCCTACGAAATCGCGGTTACTTCCACAGGCTATAGGAACAACCTGAGCTTCACCTACAACTACGAGGCCGATAAGACCGCCTTGAAGAGCGCCATCGAATCGGCGTCAACGCTGAAGGAAGATGACTACTCCCAGACGTCTTGGAAGAACCTGCAGGATGCCGTTGACAACGGCAAGGATGTCCTCAACACGGTAGAGGCCACCGATGACGCCGTTGCGGCTGCGGTCCAGGCGATCAACGATGCCAAGGCTGCGCTTGAGGCCAACCCCCGCATTGCGCTGAGCGAGCTTATCGATAGCGCTGAGCAGCTTTCGGAATCCGACTACACCAAGGCTTCCTGGAAGACGTTCGATTCCGCATTGCAGAGCGCCAAGGCTGTTGCCTCCAACGCCTCTGCCACCGACGCCCAGGTTACCGAGGCGAAGAACGCGCTGGTGAAGGCGCAGGCAAACCTGGCGAAGGCCGCAACCACCGATCAGAAGACCGACTTGAAGGTTGAGATCGGCAAGGCAGATGTGCTGAAGGAATCCGACTACACGGCGGAAAGCTGGGCTGCATATCAACAGGCCCTGAAGGCCGCAGTCGAGGTTGTGAACGGTGAGGACCTTTCCGCCGACGAGGTTGCCCAGGCGCTTAACCAGCTGC
>CAVDDI010000018.1:13939-15780 GCA_963607675.1 bacterium
GCTGCAGAAAGCCCGCACGGCCCTGGTTTCCGCAGAGGATGAGTCCGGCAGCAACGGTGGTACTACGAACAACATCACCAACAATGTGACGAACAACACCACCACGAACAACGCTTCCGATTCCGCTAAGAGCGGTTCCGCGAAGACCGGCGACAACACCATCGCCGTTGCGGGCGGGTTCGGCGTCATCGCTGCGGCAGCCGCTGCGGTTGCCGCATGGACGCGTCGTCGCATCCTGCGCAAGTAACAACCCGAACAGACAGCTGGGCTATGTGGACGAGCCTGGCAAAGCAGCTGATGGCGGAGGGCAATATGCCTTCCGCCATCAGGCGTAGTTGGAGAGGTGCAACTGCATGACCAAGCCAGAACGGGGCAAGCATGCCCAGGCAAAGGAACGCGTGAAGGCGGCCACCCTTTTGGCGCCCGCGGTCCTTACCGGTGCGGCGGTGGCGTTCGCCGTGGGTTCGTATCAGCCGTTGGTGTTCGACCCGAGCTCGATCGTGGCCACTGCGCAAGCCGAGGCGCAAGAATTGAAAACAGCTGAAGCGACTTCCGAAAAGACGGAGGCCAACGACCCGGTTATCGAATCGAACTTCGGCATGGACATAGGGCAGCTGAACGACGGCACGTACACGGGTTCGGCACGCGGCTACAAGAGCGTTATCACGGTGCAGGTAACTATCTCGGGCGGCAAGATCACCGATATCCAGGTTGTCTCCCAGGGCGACGACGAGCCGTACTTCAGCAACGCACGCGCCGTTATCCAGCGCGTGATAAGCTCGCAGAGCATGAACGTGGACACCGTTTCCGGCGCCACCTATTCTTCCACGGGCATTTTGGTGGCCATCAAGAACGCGCTTCTGCAGGCGGCGGGTCAGTCGCCGGTGGAAAATGCTGTTGTGCCTGCTCAACAGACCGTTTCGCGCCAGCCGGCATCGAATACCTCCATGCCTTCGGGCGCTATGGAGGACGGCGTATATACCGGCAGCGGGATGGGCTACAACGACGATATCACCGTGCAAGTAACCATTTCCGGCGGCAAGATCACCGACATCGTGATAGTGGGCTCGGACGACGACGAGCCGTACTTCACCAACGCCCGTGCGGTGGTTGCGCGTATCCTTTCCGCCCAGACCACCAACGTAGATGCGGTCTCGGGCGCCACCTATTCTTCCAAGGGGATCATGGCGGCGGTTTCCGATGCTTTGCAGAAGGCGGTTGCGGCAGGGAAGGGCGAAGACGGAGGCAACGATGGCGGCAAGGGCGACGGCGGATCGGACGGCAAGACCGACCCGGTTGACCCGGACCCAACGCCTAGCCCCGACCCGGTGGATCCTGACAGCCCGGACGAAACGGTGCATTATGCCGATGGAGCCTACATCGCCTACGCGTACTGCGCCGATGCCAAGCGCCCTGATCGCTACGAGCCATACTATGTGGCGCTTACCGTTACGGTTAAGGACGGCGCGGCTTGGGGTATTTCCGGCATCCATGGTTCCGCCACGGGCGGCGCGGGAGATGCGGCGCTGGAGCCCTACGAGGAAGAGAACGACGTTTACCTCGGCTATGCCGCAGATGGGCGTACCTACAAGGGCGTAGCCTACGTGGGCGTGGTGAACCAGCTACTGAAGGGCACGGCTTCTTCTTCGGTGACGGTGGTCTCGGGCGCCACGTATTCCTCGCGCGCCATTGCCAAGGCCTATGATGCGGCGTTGGATCAGGCGGCAGCGGAATATAAGAAGCAGAACCCGTCGTCTTCCGATGATGCTGGTTCCGCCAGTTCCGGCGCGGACGAGGGATCTTCCGGTGGCTCGGTGGCTGGCCAAGGTGAAAGCGATGGC
>CAVDDI010000019.1:0-14745 GCA_963607675.1 bacterium
GGGCGATAGCGTTAAGGTTGTGCATCGTGGCGACGGCACCTGTGCCCATACGCCGCCTGAGGCCTTGGCGGAAGTTGAGGCTGCGCGAAAGGCCGGAACGCTGTAATGCCCCTTCCTGCCGAATATCCTTTGTACGCCGCTTGCCCTTCAGCCTTGGATGCTGCGGGCGAAGTTGAAGGGCTTGACCGCAGCTGCGGTGAGGGGCCTGCTGCGTCCGAGGTGTATTTGGACAATGCGGCCACCACCAAGCCCCGCGCTCGGGTCGTCGAAGTGATGATGCGGGAGCTTTCCAATTACGGCAATCCCAGTTCCACCCATGCTTTGGGCAAGCGAGCCAAGGCGGTGCTCGAGGAAAGCCGGGCCGTAGTGGCCAAGGCCCTTGGTGCCCAGCCCGATGAAGTGTTCTTCACCTCGGGCGGCACCGAGTCGAACAACCTGGCTATACGTGGATCCGTGCTGGCTCGCGGCGTGGGTTCAGGCCGCGTCATAACCTCTGCACTGGAGCATCCCTCGGTAACCCGTAGTGTCCGCGGGCTTAAGCGCGAGGGAGATTGCAAGGTTTCGTACGTCGAGGCGGTTCACGGCAACTTCGATTTGGAGGCCTGTGCTCGCTTCATGAGGGAGCCTACCTCCCTCATAAGCGTCATGGCTGTGCAAAACGAGTTGGGCTATCGGTTCCCTATTGCCCAGATCGCTGAATTGCGTGATCGCTATGCGCCTGATGCCTTGGTGCACGTGGATGCCGTGCAGGCGTTCGGGAAGATCGATGTTCCCGTTGATGAGTGGGGCATAGACCTGGCTTCGCTTTCCGCCCATAAGATCGGTGGTCCCAAGGGCATAGGAGCCCTGTACGTGCGCCGTGGCACCAAGATGTTCACCAACGCCTTCGGTGGCGGGCAGGAAAAGGGTTTGCGTTCGGGCACCGAGCCCGTGTTCCTTGCCGCTGGGTTTGCCGAGGCTGTTCGCTGTTCGTTCGCTGATAGGGAATCGGAAGAGGCTCGCGTGCGCGGTCTCTGGCTTCGTCTTCGCGGTCGTATAACAGAAGAGGTCCCTGATGCGGTGGTCAACTCCCGCGAGGACGGCAGTCCCTATCTCTTCAACTTCAGCGTGCCGGGCATGAGGAACGCCCAGGCCCTTCGTTGGCTCAGTGACAACGGGGTGTATGTTTCCAAGGCATCTGCCTGCGAGGCGAACATCAACACGGTTCCAGTTGGCACCTGGCGCCACAAGCACCAGCTTTCGTTGCAGGCTGCAGGCATCCCCTTGGCCATGGGCAAGCGTACCCTGCGCGTGAGCTTCGGGTATGCTTCCACGATGCAGGATGTCGATCGCTTCGTGGATGCCTTGAAGCGCTACCTTGCCTCCCATTGATCTCTCGCCATCCAGGTTTCTCTGTTTCACCCTGTTTCGGCCGCGTTTCTTCTTTTGGTATTGGGCTTGCTTGCCCTTTGTTGTTGTCTGCAATATCGCTATTGAAGTTAGCCTGCTCTTACGCATTCGCGTGTTAACCTGGGCTTACGGCTTTTGGGGCTATCATGGGTCAATCGCCTGCTGCAGCGGGCGATCGTAGTTCATGGTCTAGTGAAGAAAGCTGGTCTTGCAGCATGCCCGCATCGCATATGACTTCGCGTATATCGCAGGTTAGGCGCATCCTCGCGCTTGTCCTGGTGCTGAACCTTACCGTTGCCCTGGCGAAGTTCGCCTATGGCGTGGCAACCAGCTCGAATTCAATGCAGGCCGACGGCATCCATTCGGTGTTCGATTCTTTAGGGAATGTTGTTGGGCTGGTGGGCATCACCCTGGCCCTTCGCCCTGCGGATGAGGGCCACCCCTATGGGCATCATAAGTTCGAGACCTATGCAAGCTTGGCTATCGGTGTGCTGCTGGTGTTCGCAGCCCTGGAGGTTGGCAGTAGTGCGGTTTCCTCGCTTGCATCAGGTGTTCACGATGCCCAGGTGACCGCTTTTTCCTATGTGGTCATGGCGGGCACCCTTTGCGTGAACATAGGGGTTACGGCATTCGAGCGGAAGGAGGGGAAGCGCCTTAACAGCGATATCCTGCTTGCCGATGCCAGTCATACGCTTTCCGATGCCATGGTTTCGGTTGGGGTCATCATCGGCTTGGTCCTTGTTCAGTTGGGTTTCGCCCTTGCCGACTCGGTTATGGCCCTTGTGGTCATGGTTGCCATATTGGTTACTGCCATCGATGTGTTTCGCGCTGCCTTCGAAACGCTTTCCGACAAGGCCCGTATCCCTGAAGAGGAGCTGCGGGCAGCGGTAATGGCCGTTCCCTGCGTTGAAGACGTCCATCATATCCGTACGCGCGGCACCCGCGGCGATGTGTATGCGGATATGCATGTGCTGGTTGACCCGCAGATGTCGGTGGCGGTTTCGCACGAGGTGGCCGATAGGGTTGAATCCGAGGTGATCCATCGGTTCCCGCAGGTGAAGGACATCTTGGTGCATGTAGAGCCCAACGATGCCTACCATCGTATAGAGCGCTGAGAAGCCGATCTTGCGCTGCGGGAGATCGGCCTAGGCTGCACGCCCCATTCTTCAAGAACTTGTGTGCGACATAGAGGAAGCCGCCATTCAAGAAGCGGTTGCCTCGCTGGGCGGAAAGCTTGGTTAGCTAGTCGTCGTCATCGGCGCCGCGGGCAGAATTGTAGAAGGTGATGACCTTGCCGCCGTGCATGGCAGTACCGCCACGCTGGATGTTCTGGTAGGCTTTCGAGTCCTCGTAGTCCCATGAGGTTATGCCTTTTGCCTTGCAGTACTTGAACCATCCCTCGGCTCCGTAGTTGTAGCCTTGGGCGATAAGCCCTACCTTGCCGGTGTCATCGACATCGATGTCTCCAAGCCAGCCCTCGAACAGGTCGACATTCTGCTTGGTTTCCAGTACCCCGGCGTAGATCGATGATGTGGCGGTGTCCCCGTTCACGGTAAGCGATGGGTCTATGCCCCAGGCGTACAGAGCGCTTTCGCCCAGCTCCACCACGTTGCGCCTGCCAGCTGTGACGCCAGCGACCCCTTCGCCTGCTTGCATGATGTCGTTGTCGGCGCCTACCACGGAATAGACGTCTAGGTTTCCACCTGATTCCGCCTGCATCATGGCCAGCACGGTGTCGGTCCATTTCACATCGAGCCCAGAGTCGTTGCAGGCGGTTTCAACGGTTGAACGCCACTTCTCTATCTTGGTAGGGAAGGTGCTGCCTTCCTGCGTGACGCTGGGTGCGGTGCTGATGCTTGGGTTGGGACGAAGGCTTGCTATGGAAAGGTCGGAACCCAGCAGAGACGGGATGGAAAGTACAGCCACCAGCACCAGGCCGGCAACGATAAGGTAAGAGGGCTTAACGGTCCTGGCGCGTCGCTTCGCCAGCAGCTCGTTCCTTTTCTTTGCGGAGGGCCTGAGCTTCGCTCTTTTTGAGAGGCTGACTGTGGTCTTGGTCTTGAATTGCTTGTACTTGGGCACATGTGCTCCCGTGATCTAGTGTGATTTGCGCAGAGCCGTCCTGCATGGATTCAAAGCACAAGGATAGCACCTTGCCAAGAGGTATTGCCAGCCAACCGGCCCCTTGATCAAACTGAAACTAATATCAATTCGCTATTGATATTAACTATCAATAAGGTATAATAAAGTCAACTCGGAAGGAGGTTGCGATGGCCCGGCGAAATACCGTTCAGCAGAAGGCGGTTGCCAGCTATTTGGCGAAGCTTCACGGTTCGCATCCCACAGCCGAAGAAGTCTTTTCAGCTGTCTCGGCCGAGTACCCTACGGTTAGCAAGGCCACCGTATATCGGGTGCTGAATCGCATGGCGGAAGAGGGAACGGCGTTGAAGGTGAACGTCAGCGATGGCCCCGATAGGTTCGACGATACCCTGCGCGCCCATTACCACGTCCTGTGCACCGAATGCGGACGGGTAGACGATGTGGAGGTTGATCCTTCGGTCGCCTCTCTCGACTTGGACGCTGCCGCAAAGGCGGCTGGGTATACCATCACGGGTCACGACCTGCTGTTCCGCGGGTTGTGCCCGAATTGCAGGAAGGGATCCGGCTATGGCAAGTAAGATCGACCCAAAAGCGTTCCATCAGTTCAGTTACGGCGTGTTCCTGCTTTCCGCAAAAGAAGGCGAACGCGACAACGCGTGCATCATCAACACGGCCATTCAAGCTTCGTCAGAGCCTAGGCAGGTGAGCATCTGTTGCATCAAGGGAACCTGTACCCAGGAAATGATCGCTCGCACAAACCGTTTCTGCGTGTCCACGCTCACGGAGCGCACCCCGTATTCGCTCTTCGAGCATTTCGGCATGCAAAGCGGCAACCAGGTTGACAAGTTCGCTGATGCCAGGGCACTTGAAGCGGCCGGCGCCCAGGTTGAGCGCTGTGATAGCGGTTTGCTCTACGAGTCTGGCGCCAATGCCTTCATCGACTGCGAGGTGGTAAGCGCACAGGACTTGGGCAGCCATGTGCTCTACATCGGATCGGCGATTCAGGCACGTCATTTGTCCGAGGAGCCCTCGCTTACCTATGAGTACTACCGTACGGTAACCCGCAAGCAGGGCCAGCCCGAGCAGGGCGGTGCTCTCGAAGGCTCGGCCGATAAGGGAATCAACGCGTGGAGATGCTCGATCTGCGGCTATATCTACGAAGGCGAGCAGATCCCCTCTGACTTCATCTGCCCGATATGCAAACACGGCGCAGAGGACTTCGAGCCTGTGTGCGCATCGATATCTGAAAACAATGGTCCAAACGGGGTAGAGGTGCCCCGGGAAAACGAAAAGGAGAAAGCAGTTATGGCAACGAAATGGGTATGCAAGGTATGCGGTTACATCTATGAAGGGGAGCAGCCCCCGGCAGAATGCCCGGTATGCCACGCGCCTGCAAGCCAATTCAAGCAGGTTGAAGGCGAGCTTGAGCTTGCCGCTGAGCATGAGTACGGCGTGTACGGTAGCACGGTGAAGAACAACCCCAACATCTCCGACGAGGACAAGGCGTACTTGCTTGAGCAACTGAAGGCAAACTTCACGGGCGAGTGCTCTGAGGTGGGTATGTACCTTTGCATGGCGCGCATCGCCCATCGTGAGGGCTATCCCGAGGTTGGCCTGTACTGGGAGAAGGCCGCTTACGAAGAGGCAGAGCATGCTGCAAAGTTCGCAGAGCTCCTGGGCTCTGAGCTGGAACCCAACATGAAGGCCAGCACCAAGGAAAACCTTGCCTGGCGCGTAGACTGCGAGTTTGGCGCTACTGCCGGCAAGGTAGAACTTGCCTCCTGCGCCAAGAAGAACGGCCTCGATGCCATTCATGACACCGTTCATGAGATGGCCCGCGATGAAGCCCGCCACGGCAAGGCACTGAAAGGCCTGCTGGACCGTTACTTCGGCTAAGCAAGCCTTTGCCTCGCGCGGTCGCTGCTTTCTTCGCCGAGCCATGTGCCCTTCTTAGGCAGTCGGCCTTGCGCGTCAGTGCGCAGCCTCAACCCGCCCCGCTTCGTACGGCTCTAACCGTGCGGAGCGGGGCTTTTACTGAAGGAGCGGAAGATGTCGAAACCCGCCAAATCGAAGGGCGCAAAGCCCAAGCGCAATCCCCAGCGGCAAATGGGCTTCAAGCCTCTTGTGGCGCTCTACGGCCTTGATGCTGGCACCCCGCGTGGGGATGCAGTGCGTGTTGCCATTGGGCAGCTTGGTATTCCCGTTGCCACAATCGGGGAAGATCAGCTGGGTTGCTCGGTAGGTGCCGTCATGGGGCTTATGGGTTCGGCGCGTTCGGCAAAGCCCTCTACCGCGCAGGCCCCAGATGTGGAATTCATGCTTATAAGCGGAATGCCCAACCATATGCTGAACAGGTTGCTTGCTGTCATGCGGGAGGCAGGGGCGAGCGTGGCCTTGAAGGCGCAGGTTACCCAGCATAATCGTTTTTGGCCCGTGCATCTGCTTATTTCCGAGGTGGCCAAAGAACATGCGGCTATGAGCAGGTCTGACGTATAGGGCTGTCCTCGAGGCGGGTTCGCGCTGTGCGTCTAGCCGGCCTCTTTGCTCGCCGGCGTGGCTGGTTCTCGTCGATTACCCGTAGGTTGTGTACTCGTAGATGGTCAGGGCGGTCATGCCGATTGCGACTGCCGCCGTAAGCAATATGCGGGCAGGGTCGGGCAGTTTGCTCATCGCCTTGCCTGCCGTTGGGTACACAACCCATACGAACACCGTTAGCAACACGGCGATAAGCAGGTCGTTTACGATCCAAGCTTGGCCAAGTATGTTTCCCGGCAGTTGGGAATTGTCCCATAGGGGATAGTTGCCGTATTGGTCTGGTTGGTTCTGGAGGAAACCCTGGGTAAGCTCGGCGCCCATGGCCACGAAAACGCTCACGATGAAGAAGTGAACACCTGCTTTAATGCCCGATTGCCTCCATTTGATGAGCATCGCGCGGTACGGCACCAGCACGATGGAGGCTATCACCACCCCGAATCCGTAAACGAAAAACGGGTAGTTGATGTCGTTCCATACCCCGGAATTGGGATCGACGATTCCGAAGAAATGGTCGTTGAACAGGCAATATGCCCATTCGCACCAGTGCCCCACCACACTGAAGACGCAGAAGAAGACCACCATATCGCACCAGAAGCGCCAATCGTGAAGGCGCGTGAGGCTGCGGCGCCAGATCTCGGCGATGCTCACGGAGTGGCGTTTGGTTTGCTTGTTTGCCATGTCCACCTCTTCTTCCTGATCGTTGATTATGCCACGAGCAGGAAAGGGAAACGTCTTTGCGGGAGCCCTTACCTGAAAAAGCGGTAAAGGCCTTCAGAAAAGAGGAGGGGCCTGCGAGAGGGGATCTCGGCAGGCCCACAAGGAGGGAGTTCCGGTGCCTTATAATTGGGGATCTGGCACCGACTGCTTTTTGGGGAAAAGCAGTTGCAAATTGGGAGGGGACCACATTTGCTGGTTCGTAATATACGAGCCTTTTGCGGCAGGAACAACCCCTTGTAACCCTTCTGCAACCGTGAACGCATTCAAACCGACGACTGAACGGGTTCACTTAATTCATCTACACATTTCCTCCATATGTAAAGAAAGTTTTTACGTTCGCGTGCTTACTTGGAACGCGTTCATTTCCAACGCCTGTTGAACCGACGCCAACTTCCATGACCTTTTCCGATCGGAACGGATTTCTGCTAAGGTGCAATCCCCATGGCGCGACAGTCGGTCTCCTTGGACGCTCCTTTATAATGGTTCCCCATGACAAAGGACGGAAGGTCCTGCCAACCGGTGCTTCGAGGAGGCTTCCCTATGCCCGATATCCAAATGCGCTTCAACAAGGACATGCTCGTCCTTTCCACGCCACTTGATTACCAGCTTGCCGCTCAGGGGTTCGAGGGCTTGGCGGACAGGGAATATGTTGTCCTGAATGAGCCTGAGTTGATAGAGGAAGCCTTCAAGCTCGAGAAGACCCTTGGCGTGCCCGTGTTCGTTGCCCCTACCGAGGGCATAACGGAGGCCCAATTGGCCCATGCGCGCCTTGAGGGGCATGCGGCGGAAATGGCGCGCATCGCCTACGAGGCCGGTGCGCAGTTCGCTCCTCAGCACTATCTGGCCGCCATCGGCCCGTGCGCGTTGCCGCTCGATCCTACGAGTGGCCCCTCCCTCAAGCAGTCGCGTAACCAGTATCGTGATGCGGTTCGCGCTCTGGCGGAGTATCCGTTCGACGCCCTCTACCTGAACGGCTTCGCGAACCTCTACGATGCCCAGTGTGCGCTGATGGGCGCCCGATCGGTTTACGATGGGCCGCTGTTCATCTGCTTGGCTCCGCAGCACGATGGCGCTTTCCCCTGTGGAAGGTCTCTTTCCGAGGCGGTCGCCCTTTGCGACGAGTACGGTGCCGATGTGGTGGGGGTTTCCTCTGATGCTCCCGCGGCGACCCTTTACGGTTATGCGGAGGTGATGGCCAAGGCCACCGATAAACCGAAGCTGGTCGATGTGGTGGTGCGCAAGCGCGACCGCAGGCAGTACGAGCCTACAGATGAGAATCCTTATCCCACCGCCGATGCCCTGGTGCAGGTAGCGCTGGGGCTTCGCGCTCGGGGCGTGGGCTTCCTTCGCGCTTCGGGCGATGCCAATCCTGCTTATACGGGAGCGTTGTTGGCTACGGTGTCCGACTTGGATGTGGTGGTGGCCGAATAGGCGCGCCTTGTGGGCAAACGCGTTTGGCAAGTCTTTCAAAGGAAGGATGGTCTGATGGCTCGACAGAAAAGCGCCGATTTCGGCGTGCTCCAGGAATTCGTGGAGCGCCTGTTCGCCAGCAGGGAAGACTACCTGCGTCTCGAGGTTGTCCTAGAGGCGGAGGCCTATGGCCTTAACCGGGAATTGCAGGAGATAATCCGCTTGCTACCGCCGGGTGTTTACACCAGGGAAAAGCTCTGCGGCCAGCTGAACTCGTCGCTTTCTTCCCATGGATGGGGGTATGTGTACGGGGCCGTTCACTAGGATGGGTTCCAGGTCTGGGCATAAGGAAACCGACCCCGCTAATTGGATGAACCCACCTAGCAAGGTGGGTGTCCGCAGCTTGCTTCCTGGCTTTCGCATCGACGGATGCGAATCCCCATTTCACGAGCAATCTGAGACTCCCAATCAAATGTCATCGGTCCATCGCAGACACGGGATCGGCTAAGCTCAGTATAGGCGAGCGATTCCCTATAGATAAGTCTTGACAGCTGCTGATTGTATTGGCAGCAGCCATCGTCGCAGAAAGGGGCGAAAAGGTGCGGCAGAAGATCATCCTCTTCCCAACGCACGGCCAAGCGCTGGCGTACCGAAAGGGGCTTGCCCGATCCGGGGTGGGGGCTGCGTTCGGGGTGAAGGCCACGACGTATTCCTCTTGGCTGGCGGATGCTTGGGCGCTCTACGGCGATGGGCGTGCTCTTGCCTCGTCCCTGGACCGCACCTTCGCCGTGCGCCAGCTTCTCTGCGATGCCCCTGAGCTCTCCTCGCTCAAGCTCACAGATGGCGGTGTCTCCCTGGTGTGCCGCTTCTTGACCGATGCCCTTGGCTCTTCTCGGCTCGAGGAATGCCTGAGCTGTCCTCCGACGTCCCTTTCTCCCCAAGAGCGCGCCATCCTTGCCTTGGTCCCGCTGTACCGTGAATCCCTTGATTCGCGCGGCCTTGTGGACCCTGGCGATGCGCTTGGTTTTTTGGCGGATGCATGTGCACCGTGTTCGTTCGCTTTGGCGGAAGGGGTCTGCCCGAGCCTCGCCTTCGACGACTTCGCTGCAGCGAGCCGGTCTACGGTTCAAGCCTCGCCTTCGCCTTCGCTTATCGGCGCGGTGGCCGAGGGATGCCGTCCCGTATTCCTGCTGGCGGCGGGGCCCTCATGCGAAAATGCCCTCGTTTCCGGTTGGCTATCCGATTTTCTGGACGGTGCTTGCTCAGAATCCCAAGCTTCGCGTGTCCTGCTGTGCACCTCCCGCCCCTTCAGCGTGTTCGAGGCAGTGTCGAACTCTCTTTCCGAAAGGGCGGCCTGCAGCCTACGGGCGAAACGCCCCTTCGCCCAAACGCACTTCGGTAGGGCGTTCCTTGCTGTCCGCGAGTACCTCCATGGCCAGACTCACGACCCAATGGCGTTGATGGACTACTTGTCCTCTCCTTTCTCCGGCGTGTCGGGGGTCGACGTGGCCAAGGTGTACTCACAGGTTCGGGGTGACCGAACCCTTGGCTTCGACGACCTTCATGCCATGGCCCATCTTCTTTCCCCCACGTTCGACTTGTTCGAGGAGCTTGTTGAGGACTGCGACGCATCGCTGCTTCTCGATCGCTTCCTGGACATCGCCGAAGAGCTTGAGGGGCTGGATGCGGCCGAGGCCTTCGAGCAGCAGGTTGCCATTTCCGCCCTTCGGGGTATTTATGAAGCGGCGCGTACCTGGGGGGTTCCTCCTTCGGGGCTCTCCTTCGCCCTGCAGGGGCTTTCCCTCGATGCTTCCCGCGCATGCGGTTCAGGGCCTGCACAGGTTCAGGTAGTGGATGTTGCCTTGGTAGATCAGCTTTCTGAAGATTCCTTCGATGCCGTTGTGGTTTGCGACCTTGATGCTCGGTATTGGAGTGCGGGGGAGTCCCATAATGCCATCGTGGGATTGGAGGAAAAACTCGGCATACCGCCGCGTTCGCATGCGCTTTCGGATGCGCGCAGGCGCTTCGAGGGGCTGAAGTCGCGCGCCAAGACGGTTTTCGCGTGCGAGCGCGTGCTGAACGCCGGAGGCGATGAGGATGTGTATCCCTCATTCGTCCTCGACGAGTTCTGCGCTGCCCTGCGCCAAGGACCAGCCGATGAGCTCGATGGCAACGGCATCCCCACAAGCCTTTCTTCTGCGGTTATCGTCCGCAACGAGGGCGGGAGCGCATCCACGTTTTCCGCTAACTTCGACTTCGGCGGGAAAGAGCCGGCCACGTTCGCCATTCCCGGCTTTGCCCCCGGTTCACTTTCGGATGGGGTGGTTGCCGATCTTTCCCTGTTCCGTGCTGTTGACGATCCGTCGCTGCTGGTGCTCTCTCCCTCGGCGATAGAGGAATACGTGAACTGCCCATACCGATGGTTCGCCAGCCGTAGGCTGCGCCCGCAACCGCCCGATGAGCTCCTTGGCCCGCTTGAGCAAGGCGTCTTCGTGCACAGCGTTCTCGAGGCGTTCTATTCACGTATCGAAAAGGAGCTTGGCGCTAAACGCGTGGGCTTGCAGAACCTCGGCGAAGCGCAGTTGCTGATGGGGCATGTGTTCGATGAGGTGCTTGCCAACCAGCCCGGTGTGCAGGACAACGCCCGCTTCATCCCCCTCACGCCCGTCGAGCGGGCTCGGGCAAGCCGCCTGAAGCAGACGCTCTGCAGGAACCTTGGCGTGCAGGCGCAGCTCATGCCATCCTTTCACCCAGAGCTGTTGGAATGCCAAGTGCAGCCCGACCAGGCCATCGACTATGCCGGGGTCCGGATCATGGGCCGCGCCGACCGGGTGGACGTCGATCCCGGGCGCGGTTGCTTTGCCGTGATCGACTACAAAGGCGGCGTTGCGGGCCATGAGGCGGGCATGGATCCCGATGAAGCGGAAGAGGTGTGCCTGCCTTCGAAGATCCAGGCACTTGTCTACGCACAGGTGATTGCGCGCGGCGTTTTGGACGCAAAACCTGTTGGTGCCCTGTACCTGAGCTACCGCGCCTTCGAGGCCAAGGGATCGGTTGCCGGGTCGTATGACGAGGCGCTTTTGGACCTGCAGGGCTTTGCGGGGGGAAGGTCTTCCGTGAAGATGAACTTCGGCTCGTACCTTGATTCGATCGAGGCGCTTGTCGGGGAAAAGCTGGCGCGATTGTATGAGGGGTGCATCGAGCCGGACCCCCTGACCGCACAGTCGTGCAGGTACTGTCCGGTT
Organism: bacterium; assembly: GCA_963607675.1. Lineage (GTDB taxonomy): Bacteria > Actinomycetota > Coriobacteriia > Coriobacteriales > Eggerthellaceae > Anaerotardibacter. Next base: position 11,397 of record CAVDDI010000019.1, read on the forward strand.
GCCAATTGCGCAAGGAGGCTATCGTGAACCTGGACTCATGCACACCCGGCCAGCGCCGGATAATCACCACGCTCGATTCCCCGCTCATGGTCTCTGCGGGGGCGGGGAGCGGCAAGACGTTCACGTTGACCCAGCGCATCGCCTATGCGCTTGAGGACGGCGGCTCCGGGGCGTTTGCCCAGAGCATCGACGAGGTCCTCGCCATCACGTTCACCAAGAAGGCTGCGGCCGAGCTGAAGGCCCGCATAAAGGGAAAGCTTGTGGAGATGGGCCTTGACGAAGAGGCCCTCAAAGTCGATGACGCTTGGATCTCGACGATCCACGGCATGTGCGCCCGTATCCTGCGTGAACACGCCTTCGAGCTGGACATCGATCCTGCTTTCACCGTTGCCAGCGAAGCGGAGGTGACATCGCTTCGCACCCGTGCTTACGATACGGTCATGGAGCGGCTGGAGCAGGGCGGCGATCCCGTGCTTGCGGCGCTGGTGTCCAACCTTGGAATCGGCGAGGAAGGCTCGGGGGCGGCCGGCGTGGAGAAATGGGTGGATGCCCTTACCGCACGCGCGCTGGCCTTGCCTGCGGGATTCGATGCCATAGACCTCCCGGAAGCCGATGCCGACCCTTCAGCGCTTCTTCGCGGCTTGGTGGAGCGTGCCGAAGAGGTGGTTGCCTGCATCGAGTCGTTGCCGAAGCCGGGCAAGACCGATGCGAAGGTCCTTGCCGCGATGGGGGATGCCTTGGACCAGGCTCATGAGTACCTGCTTGCGGGCGCAGGCGGTGCCTCGTTCTATGACGATGGGTTCGATGCCGAGCGCTTCGTGCGCGTGTACTTCGCGTTCCCGAGAACCGCCAAGAACTTCCATGCAAAGGAATCTGACCCCGCGCTGTTCGGGAACTACCGTCAAAGCTATGCCGAGGAAGGCGTGCTGGTGGAAGCCGCCCTTGCCTCGCGCGATTTGCGGGCCTTGGTTGCCCTTGCCCGCGCAGTGGATGCCGAGTACCAGTCCATCAAAGGGCCCTCCTTGCTGGACAACGTCGACCTGCTCCGATTGGCCTATGCGGCCCTGATGGAGAACCCGTCGATCGCCGAAGCCTATCGCGCCCACTTCAAGATGATCATGGTCGACGAGTTCCAGGATACCGATGAGCTGCAGGTGGCGCTGATCGGGGCCTTGGCCAAAGACGGCTATGCGAATGTGTGCACGGTGGGCGATGCCCAGCAGAGCATCTACCGCTTTCGTGGGGCCGACGTCAACGTGTTCTTCGGCTTCCATTCCATGCTCGAAGAGAGCTGCCCCGACCTGCAGTTCGTCAGCCTGCCCGACAACTTCCGCAGCCATGCCGATGTGCTCTCCTTGGTTGATTGCGTGTTCTCGCAAGACCAGGTTTTCGGCGAGTATTTCCTTTCCCTTGCACCTAAGGGCAAGGTGAACGATTGCCTAGATGCTGTTTTCGCCGAGCGCCCTCGTGTCTCGATGGCGCTCTATGAGTGCATGTCGAATGGTCCGGGCGTTGGCGCGGGTCGGCAAGCCTGTGCCCGGCGAATCGCCGAGCATTTCAGCGACCTTCGCCAAGCGGGCGAAGAGCCGGGGAGCATGGTGGTTCTCCTGGGTGCCATGTCGAACGTGGACGTGTACGCCGAAGCGCTTCGCGAGGCCGGGTTCGAGTGCTTGGTTGCCGGTGGGTCGACCTTTGCCGGTGCCTATGAGGTGCAGCTGGTCTCGAGCATGCTTTCATTCTTCGCCGATCGGCTTGACGACGAGGCTCTCTATGCGCTGTTGTCCTCGCCCCTGTTCGCGTTGGGCGACGATGCCTTGCTGCATCTTGCTACCGGCCACGATCGTCAGGGGCGCTCGTATCGGCGCGAGCTTTCCACCGGTTTCGCCCTTTGGGAAAAGGAGCGTGGCCTTTCGGGCCTTGATCCCCAGCAGGAAGACCAGCTCGATTTCGCCCACCTGTGCCTCAAGGGCGCCCTGCGTGCCTCGCGCACCGCCGGTGCAGGCGCGGCTGTGCGTCACCTTCTGCGTGCCAGCGGATGGCTTGTCCGACTGGAAGACGGCGGAGCCCAGGGTCAGGCTGTGGTCGGCAACCTCAGCAAGGCGTTGCGGCTTATCGAGGACATCGAGCGGGAAGGCTTCGGCCCGGTGCGCACCGCAGCGCGCTTCAGGGCGAACCTCGGTGCCATGAAGCTTTCTCCGGGAACCCTTTCCGCCGGCAGCTCGGATTTCGTTCGGATCATGACCGTGCATGCGAGCAAGGGCCTCGAGTTTCCCCACGTGGCCCTTGGTGATGTGCGCATAAGCGGTAAAGCCGATAGCATCTTGGCGGAGAACATCGGGGCCCGCACCTATGCGTGCATCAACCCGCCGGTCCTGCGACCCGTGCGCAAGACGGTCGATTCCCTGCACGATCTGCTCGAGTGTCCGGAGGCAACGCAGCAGGGGATAGAGCAGGCGCCAACCTATGCTGCGCGCTGCGAGCTCCTTTCCGGCTACGTGGCGGAACAGGAATTGGCCGAATCGCGCCGGCTGCTCTACGTTGCGCTTACCCGTGCCAGCAAGTCGCTCTTCATCGGCGTGGTCCGGCGGGAGAACAAGGATTTCTCGTACGAGGGCAAAGGAGTGCTGGAAGACCTTCACGATGCGTTGGGGTGGGAGGCTTCGGCCTCTGCGCCGGTCCAGATGCTCGACTACGGGGGATCGGCGCCCCTGCGCTTCGAGTTCAACATCCTTGACACCCCTCAGGAAGTCGAGGCGCCAGAGGTCGAACCGGACCCGTCGTTCCTGATCCCCTCCCGTCCTCCTCAAGGGGCTCCTTATGCCCAGCCGCTGGCTGCAGCGCGCTCGGACGTGTTCTCCTATTCTTCCATCTCATCTTCAGCAGTGCCTTCCGAGGACTCGGCTGGGGCGGGTATGTTCGACGGGTTGCAGATTCAGGAAGGTGGCGCCACCGCACTCGGCAACGCGTTCCATCGCTTGGCTCAGCGTGCCATCCTCGATGCCGATGGCGAGTCTCTTTCCTGCCCCGAAGATGCGGCAGTCAGGGCCCAGGAGCGTTCCGAGGGCCTCTCTGCGGATCAGGGGCGGCGCCTGCGTGCTGCGCTTTCACGTTGGTTCGGCAGCGACCTGTGCCGGCAGCTTGCGCAGGTTGGTTCCCCTTCGGCTGAGGTTCCCTTCATGGTTTGCCTTGAAGGGGCGCAGGGGCCCGTGTACCTGGAGGGCGAGATCGATGCCGTTTCGTTCAACGAAGATGGCTCGGCTTTCCTGGTGGACTATAAAACCGGTGGCTCTTCGACTGAATCAGAAGACGTGCTGCGGGAGAAGCACCTGCTCCAGGCGCAATGCTATGC
>CAVDDI010000020.1:0-9386 GCA_963607675.1 bacterium
AGGAACTGATGCACGGCAAGTCTTCCCTGGCAGAGCTCGATTGCGCATCGCACATCTTCAAGGGAATGCCCACGCAGACGCAGGTGGCGCGCTACCACTCCCTGGCTGCGGAAGAGGAAACCTTGCCCGCCTGTTTGAAGGTGATCTCCCGCACCGACGATGGGGAAGTGATGGCGGTTCAGCACGTCGAGTTCCCCACCTACGGCCTTCAGTTCCATCCCGAGAGCATCCTTACCCCCGAAGGCCGAACCATCCTTAAGAATTTCCTGGAAATCACCGCGAAGTAGAAAGGAACCATAATGATCCGCGAAGCGATATTCAAGCTGGTAGATAAGGAAGACCTCACCTACGATGAGGCGTTTGCCGTGATCAACGAGATCATGTCGGGCGACACCACCCCGGTGCAGACCGCGGCGTTCCTTTCCGCCCTTTCCACCAAGAGCACCAAGAGCGAGACCATCGACGAGATCGCCGGCTGCGCGGCCGCTATGCGCTCGCATGCCACCAAGGTGAGCTACCCCGAGCCCGTGCTTGAGATCGTGGGCACCGGCGGCGACAAGGCCGGCAGCTTCAACATCTCTACCACCGCTGCGCTCGTCATCGCCGCTGGCGGGGCGAAGGTGGCCAAGCATGGCAACCGCGCTGCTTCCAGCAAGAGCGGTACGGCCGACTGCCAGGAGGCGCTGGGCGTGAACATCGAGCAGAGCCCCGAGCTGTGTGCCAAGCTACTGAACGAGGTGGGCATCTGCTTCTTCTTCGCGCAGAAGTATCATACCGCCATGCGCTACGTTGGCCCCATCCGCAAGGAGTTGGGTATCCGCACAGTGTTCAATATCCTGGGCCCGCTTACCAACCCCGCCTCGCCCCAAAAGATGATCTTGGGCGTGTACGACGAGTCGCTGGTGCAGCCCCTGGCACGCGTACTCACCAGCCTTGGGGTTACCGACGGCATGGTGGTGTATGGCCAGGCCTGCTTGGACGAGCTTTCCACAGCGTGCCCCACCAGCGTGTGCGAGTTCCACAACGGCGAGTACGCCAGCTATGTGCTCACGCCGGCCGACTTCGGCATGGCGCAGTGCACCCGCGAAGACCTGCAGGGCGGCACGCCGGAAGAAAACGCGCAGATCACGCGTGACATCCTTTCCGGGAAGGAGCAGGGCTGCAAGCGCGATACGGTTCTGTTGAATGCGGCGGCCGGCCTGTACATCATGGGCAAGGCGGCCTCGTTGAAAGATGGCGTTGCCCTGGCGGCAGATCTCATCGACTCGGGTAAGGCGCTGGAAACCCTGGAGGCCTATATCAAGGTTTCCAACGAGGAGGCATAAGTGACCATCCTGGACGAGATAGCCGCCTACACGCGTCAGCGCATGGCCGCAGAGGAACGCGAAGTCCCCACGGCGCAGCTGGAGCGCCAGGCGCGTGCCTTGGCTGCTGCCGAGCTGCAGCGCGATGGGCAGTTCACGTTCCCCTTCCAGGCGGCATTGGCGGCACCCGGCCTTTCCTTCATCTGCGAGGTGAAGAAGGCATCGCCTTCGAAGGGCGTGATAGCAGAGGAATTCCCCTACCTGCAGATAGCGCGCGACTACGATGCTGCCGGTGCCAGCGCCATTTCCTGCCTTACCGAGCCGAAGTGGTTCATGGGGCACGATGAGTACCTGCGCCAGATTGCCGCGGAGGTTTCCATCCCGGTTCTGCGCAAGGACTTCGTGGTGGACGAGCGCATGATCTATCAGGCGAAGGTGCTGGGTGCTTCTGCGGTGCTGCTTATCTGCGCCATCCTTGACGACGAGCAGCTGAGATCCTACGGAAAACTGGCAGAAGAGCTGGGGCTTTCCGCTTTGGTGGAGGCTCACGATGCCCAGGAAATCGAGCGCGCGGTAGCGGCGGGCGCCAAGATCATCGGCGTGAACAACCGCAACCTGAAGGATTTCACGGTGGACTTCGACAATGCCCGCCGCCTGCGCGATGCCATCCCCGAAGGGGTGCTCTACGTTGCCGAATCGGGTGTGAAGGATGCTGCCGACGTTGCTGCGATGGCGGCCCTCGGTGCCGATGCGGCGCTCATCGGCGAGGCTTTGATGCGTGCCCAGAGCAAGGCAGAGAAACTGGCCGAGTTCCGTACCGCCGCCGAGGAGGGCGCGAAGTGAGCGTCGGGAACCGACAGGCGCAGGCGCGCGAATGGCTGCTATCCGAGGCGGCAGCGTCCCAACCGCGCGTGAAGCTGTGCGGCATGTTCCGCGATGCCGATGTGCGTGCGGTTGCTGAAGCCCGTCCCGACATGTGCGGCTTCATCGTGGATTTCCCGAAGTCGCACCGCAGCGTAACGCCTGCTCAGCTTGAGAGCCTGGGTGGAAAGCTGTTGGAATGCGAGCCAGCGGGTGCTCCTATCTGGCGTGTGGGCGTGTTCGTGGACATGCCGCTGGAGCGCCTGGTGGGCATCGTGGAAGCGGGCAGCATCGACCTGGTTCAGCTGCACGGCAGCGAGGATATGGCTTATGTGGAAGAACTCAGGCATCGCACGGGCGCTGGCATCATCCAGGCGTTCCGTATCCGCAGCGCCGCCGATGTTGCCGCGGCCGAGGCAAGCGCCGCCGATCTCGTGCTGCTTGACAACGGGCAGGGCACCGGCGAAGGCTTCGATTGGAGCCTTGTTTCCTCGGTGGGCCGGCTGTTCATGCTGGCCGGCGGTCTTGGTCCCGAAAACGTGGCACGGGCTATCGAGGAGGTTCGCCCCTGGGGCGTGGACATGAGCTCGGGCGTGGAGAGCAGCAGGCTCAAGGATCCCGCGAAGATGGCCGCTGCCGTAGCTGCCGTACGGAAGGCGGTGCGCCCATGACACGACCCGGCAAACGATGGCGCGGCCGATGGTAACTGTAAGACGCTTCGGGAGGGGCAGGGGCCGGCGAGGGCTCTCTGAACGCCTTTCCTGAAGGTTCGCGAAGCGAACGTATTCAAGAGCATGAAGCAGTGCAGCGCATGAGGTTTTTGGAAGCGCTTCCAAAAAACCGAACAGCGGAACGGGAGACTCGACGGCCCCTGCCCCTCCCGAAGCGCCGTACCGCACACAACAAAGGTAATCCCAGGCATTTAGCCTGATCAAGAAAGGAAAACGATATGTCGAAGGGAAGATTCGGTATCCATGGCGGGCAGTACATGCCCGAAACGCTCATGAATGCCGTCATCGAACTTGAGGAAGCCTACAACCATTACAAGGACGATCCGGATTTCAAGGCAGAGCTGAACACGCTGCTGAACGAGTACGCCAACCGCCCCTCGCTTCTGTACTACGCCGAGCGCCTTACCAAGGATCTGGGTGGTGCGAAGATCTACCTGAAGCGCGAAGACCTGAACCATACGGGTGCCCACAAGATCAACAACGTGCTTGGCCAGGTTCTTCTTGCCAAGAAGATGGGCAAGACGCGCGTTATCGCCGAAACCGGTGCCGGTCAGCATGGCGTGGCCACGGCAACGGCAGCAGCCCTTATGGACATGGAGTGCGAAGTGTTCATGGGCAAGGAAGACACCGAACGCCAGGCCCTTAACGTGTACAAGATGCGCCTGCTGGGCGCCAAGGTGCACGCCGTGGAAAGCGGCACCGCAACGCTGAAGGACGCTGTTTCCGAAACCATGCGCGAGTGGACCAACCGCATCGCCGACACGCATTACGTGCTGGGTTCCACCATGGGCCCGCATCCGTTCCCCACCATTGTGCGTGATTTCCAGGCGGTTATCTCGCAGGAGATCATGGGCCAGTGCAAGGAAAAGGAAGGCCGTCTTCCCGATTGCGTGCTTGCCTGTGTAGGCGGAGGGTCGAACGCCATGGGCACGTTCTACCACTTCATCGAGCATCCGGAAGTGCAGCTTATCGGCTGCGAGGCGGCGGGCCGCGGCATCGACACGTTCGAGACGGCAGCTACCATCAACACCGGCAGCCTGGGCGTGTTCCACGGCATGAAGTCGTATTTCTGCCAGGACGAGTACGGCCAGATCGCGCCGGTGTACTCCATCAGCGCCGGCCTTGACTACCCGGGAATCGGGCCCGAGCATGCTTGGCTGCATGACACCGGCCGTGCCCAGTACGTGCCCGTCACCGACGACGAAGCGGTGGATGCCTTCGAGTACCTGAGCCGCTTGGAGGGCATCATCCCCGCAATCGAGAGCGCGCATGCCGTTGCCTATGCCTGCAAGATCGCGCCCACGATGAGCAAGGACCAGATCGTGGTAATCACGCTTTCCGGCCGTGGCGACAAGGACTGCGCCGCCATCGCCCGCTACCGAGGAGAAGAGATCAATGAGTAACCCCCGCCTTAAAGCTGCCTTCCAGGACGGGAAGGCCTTCATCCCCTTTGTCACCTGCGGCGATCCTGACTTGGAGACCACGAAGAAGATCATCGCAGAGCTTGCCGATGCCGGCGCTTCCGTCATCGAGCTGGGCATCCCGTTTTCCGACCCCACGGCGGAAGGCCCGGTTATCCAGGCTGCCAACATGCGTGCGCTTTCGGCTGGCACCACCACCGATAAGGTGTTCGACATGGTGGCCGAGGTGCGCAAGACCATCGACACGCCCTTGGTGTTCATGACGTACGCCAACGTGGTGTTCCACTATGGCATCGAGCGCTTTGCGGAGCGCGCTGCGGCGGCGGGCATGGACGGCCTTATCTTGCCGGACGTTCCGTTCGAGGAGAAAGCCGAGTTTGCCGAGGCGTTCGCCGCCAAGGGCATGGACCTTATCAGCATGATCGCCCCCACGTCTGAGGAGCGCATCGACATGATTGCCCGCGAGGCGCAGGGCTTCGTGTACTGTGTAAGCTCGCTGGGCGTGACTGGCACGCGCACGCAGATCACCACCGACCTTGATTCCATTGTGGCGCACATCCGCAAGGCCACCGACACCCCGGTGGCAATCGGCTTCGGTATCTCCAATCCCGAGCAGGCAACGGAAATGGCGGCGAAGAGCGATGGCGCTATCGTGGGCTCCGCCATCGTGAAGATCGTTGCTGCCGAGGGCGCGAATGCAGCCCCGGCGGTTGGCGAGTTTGCGCGCAAGATGGTTCAGGCCATTCGCGCCTGATCCGTTCGGTCATATAAAAGCGCCTGTTTGCCAGGTGATTTCCCTCAGGCCGCCCGGCTACGTGCCGAGCGGCCTGTTATTTGCGTGACGCTTTTTTCTGAAGGTTGCCTGAAAACAAGATGACGGCATGGTCAAGAATGCGTGAAGAGCGCGTGGATGGGGCTCGGGGCCGATCCTTTGCTGCTAGCTTGAGGGTGACGAAGGGGGAATTGAACCATGACTACGCAGCAGGTTTCGAAAAAAGGAAAGCTGGCAAGCCTGTTCGAGGATCTTTCCATTGCCCAGGTGATCGCCGGTGCCTTGGCTGCGGCCACGGTGTTCCTGCTCTCTTCGGTCATCGGCGTTGCGGGTTCCCTCATCGGGGCAGCGGTGGGCTCGGTGGTATCTGCGGTTTCGTCTCAGGTGTACAAGAAGATGCTCTCGGCCTCTGCCGACAAGATCCGCGATGCCGCCCCTGGCGAAGAGGCGCCCAAAGAGGCCGATCCTCAGGCAACGCGCATCATGGATCCGCTCCCTTCCGACAAGACCCATACGATAGACGTGGCGAAGGTGGATGCCGGCCTTACCAAGGTCATGGGCGCCGATGATGTTCGTTACGCCCAGGCTGCAGGGTCCGGCTCTACCGACCCGGCGGTCCAGCGTGCCCATGTGCGGCGCCAGCGCAAGGCGCGCACCCAACGCAACGTGCTCATCGTGTCGGTGGTCTCTGCGCTCATCGCCGTGGTGGCTGCCGCTGGGCTTATCCATGTGTTCACGGCGGGCCAGGGTATCGGAGAGAAAGCCGGTCCCGCCATCGTTGCCTCAACCGATAGCGCCCATCAGCAATCCTCTGCTTCGGGCAGCTCTAGCTCTTCTAATCTGGGAGGCTCCAAGCAATCCAGCTCGGGCTCCTCTTCGAGCGATGCCTCCAATAGCCAGTCGGGTTCCTCTTCAGGCAGCTCGGATAGCTCGGGTTCCAGCAGCGATTCCTCGAAATCGGGGTCAAGCGATTCGTCTTCGGACGGCAGCTCGTCTTCCGGCAGCTCGGGTTCGTCTTCTTCGGGCTCATCCTCGGACGATGGCTCTTCTTCAAGCAGCTCGGGCTCTGGGTCTTCTGGCAGCACGAGCGAGGGATCCGGCTCGTCGTCTTCCGGAACCGATTCCGGAAGCGGCTCTTCCGGTTCCGGCTCGTCTGCATCCGGCAGCGCAAGCGGAAGCTCCGGCAGTGCAACCAGCAGCTGATAGGGGTGTTTCCCGGCGGACTTGTGCCTCGACGGCCCTTGTGGATGCAGCTTGGCACGCTGTGAGAGAGGCTCCGGCTTGCAGCCCCCGTGTTCGATGCGGCCGATCCTTATCGTTGGCGTGCGCTCGCTGCGGCCCCCGCCAAGCCGGCGATGGTGCTAGCGCATGGGGCGGTTCTTCGGTATGGCAAGCGCGATGCCGATGCCCACTAGGGCGATAACAGCCACAGCCACCATAACCGCCTGCAGCCCGCAGGCATCGCCAAGCGCGCCCAGCACAGGCGACATCATGCCGCCGATACATACCATCACCCCGAACGATATGCCCGATGCCATTCCCAAGTGGTGGGGAACGAAACTCTGCCCCAGTGCCACGGCGGAAGGGTAGGAGATGTCGCAGCAAAGGGCCAACAGCACGATAAGCACCAGCGCCACGGGCAGCGAGCTGTTGAACGCGAAGGCAAGCACCTCAAGCGCCACCAGCGCATACGAGCCGATGATAAGCGCCTTTGCCCCCGTGCGCGCGCCCAGCCAGCCTGAGGAGATGGTGGCAACTGCGCAGATTATGGCGAATAACGAAAGCATCGAGGTGCTGAACTGCTCGCTTTGCCCCAGGTTCGCAACCAGGAACAGGGGGATGAACGAGAGCAGGGCGTAGTACATGATGGAGCGAACCGAGATGGCCCCCATCACCACGGCAAACCCCTTCCAATCGTCGTTTGCCTCGGTGTCCTTGGCCTTGTGCGCCTCGCCGAACGCCAGGAACGTGCGGTTGAATCCTAGAAGCACCAGCGCGCAGGCAACGGAGGGAACGATGAACACGAGCGTCCCTGCCATGCCGAAGGCTCCCAGCGAAGCGGCGGCAACCAACGGCCCGAAGGTGAAGCCGAGTTTGCCCCCTACGGCGAAGATGCTGATGCCCGTTCCTTTCTGCTTGCCGGCAACCAGGTTCGCCAGGCGCCCGCCTTCGGGGTGGAACATCGCCACGCCGATGCCGCTTACCACGGCAGAGGCCAGGATAAGGGGATAGCTGGGCAGCACGCCCACGCAGGCAATGCCGACGCCCGCCAAGGTTATCCCCAGCGCCATGAGCCAGGGGCGTGCCGTTCTGTCGCCCAGCCATCCGAATAGGGGCTGGATGATGGCCGATGCGGCGTTTGCAACCAGCAGCAGCGCGGTTACCTCTACATAGGAATAGCCATTGTGCAGCACCAAGAACGGCATCACGGCTACCAGGGCGCCCTGGTTCAGGTCATCGCACAGGTGCGCCGTCATCAACAGGTAGCTGTAGCCTTTCTTGGGCTCGGGTGATGCAGCGTGTGAGCCCTCATGCGCGGGGCTTGTTCCTCCCCGCAAGGTATCTTCTGTTCGGTCCTGTTCCATGGCTTCCCTCTTTCCCCTGCGTGCAAGTATGCCACTGATTCGGGCTTGCTGGCTTGGGTTGGGCGTTCGAGTGCCGCAAGCCGCGCCTACAGTCTGGTGTCGGTGTGCACATATGGATGGTTTTCCCGTTCCCGTGCGGCGGCGGACGCCCTTCGAAGGGTATGATTGGAGCGGAGAGGGGAAGGTGTGCTCATGGCGCTTATTGCTCGGTTGCTCCAATCGCTACCATTGGTTATTTTCCTGGCCGTGTTGGCCGTGGTCATCTACTTTTTCGTCTCGTGGCTTCGCTCGCCTCAGCGCGCGAAGGAGATCCTTATCCAGGTGTTCACAGTACTGAACATCGTGCTTTCTGCGTTCTTCCTCCTTGCCTCTGCCTATGCGCTGTTCGAGCACAATCAGCCGGTGTTGGAGCTTACGGCATCGTTTTTGGTGGTTGCTCTGCTCGCGCTGGTCATCACGCGCATCTGCCGTTGGCGCTTCGTTAAGAACAATCCCCATTACATGGATAAGGGCCAGAAGGTCACGTTCCTGTAGGCGTCCGCCCTGCTCACAGCAGGTGGGTTCGCCTTGTGCTATCTATGCCAACGCCCGGCTTCAGCCTTGCGTGCATCGTGCCGAGATGCAGCTTCAGCTCTGATTCCATCAGCGTATCTTTTGGTCTTTTCCAACAGATTGTTGGGTTTTTCACCTTCGAAAGTAACGAAAGGCGCCCGCCTGGGTAACCGTGCTCCTGTCTCGATTTGAACACGTTCATATTGCGCCATACTTGGATTGTGCGTTAGTGCTTGAGGTGCGGTAGCGAGGGGTTGCCGCAGCGGGCGCGGAAGGGGAGATTCTCATGAGCGCAGTAGACAAGAAACTGATGGATCAGATGCTCCGTTTCGCCAGGGATGTCGTTGTAGAAGGGGTCGACGACATGCGTGGCGGCGATGACGCTCGGCGTTTGAGCAGCCGTGATGCCCACGTGGTGCGCGCCATCATGGAGCGCGGCATGCGTACGCTCCCCATCGAGCAGCGTGTGCTCTCCGAGGCTGCGTTCGACAAGCGCGCGTTTGATCTGGGCCGCATCTACGTTATCCGCCAGTTGGGCATCTGGGAAGTGATGAGCTACGATGCGCTGCATCGCGAAAGCGAGAACCTGGCGTTCCCGGAGCTCATCGATGGCTTGGTGGACGAGGGGCTGGTGCGTCGCGTAACGGATTCCGACAACTGCGACGTGCTCATGCTCACCGATGCGGGCAAGGAGCTGTTCGCCCAGCAGGAGGGGCGCCTAGACGAACATGCGGGCGAGATGTTCGAGCGCTTGACCGAAGGTGAGAAGATGCAGCTGTACCTGCTGCTGCGCAAGATGATGGGCACGCCCGCAAGCGAGAGCAGTACCAACCAGGTGCGCCGCAAGACCGATATAGCCTGATCATGGCAATGCATTCGCTCTAAAAGAGCCATTGTGCGAACCGCCCCGGAAGCTGCTCGTCTTCCGGGGCGGTTCTGCATGTGGGAGCGTGGGCATCCCGCTGTTTCGGGCGGGGCCGCGCTACGGTGCGATTGAAGTAGTGGCGTACTGGCCTGCCGCTAGCCTTCAACCAGGAAGTGCGGCACGTCTTGCAACATGACCTTCAGGTCTTCTGCGGGTACGCCGCCGTTCAGGTGCTCCTGTACGTTGCAAGCGAAGCCGCGCACGGCACGCAGGGCGGGGAACATCCCCTGGTCGG
>CAVDDI010000020.1:9968-14444 GCA_963607675.1 bacterium
TCGAGCGGTAGAACGATCCGAACTGATGGCACTTGATCACCACGCCGTCGAGCCCGGCGTCCTCATATTCGCGGACGAGTTCGAAGTCGTCCAACACGAACTCGTCGTCGCGCGTTGGGTTTGCGTGAACATGGGTGTCTATTGCGCCGTGCAGCAGCTCCCATGCGGTGTCGGAGATTCGGTAGTTGCCCTCTGCGAAGAACTCGTTCTGGTTTTCGAGCAGCACGAAATCTGGATTGTACGTTTCCATTGTTACCCCTCCTATTGATTTGACGTGCAAGGGAGGGCTTCAGCATCCCCCTTGAGCTGCAGGCTGGCGCATTGAACGCGCGGCCTAGGCCTCCCTTTTCTCTATCTTTGCGCTTTGCAGCAAAGGCCTCTAATTCCAAATGAGCCTATTCTCATTGTTGAATGCTATAAAACCAGTTCAAATGCGTGAACATGTTCTAATAGGCATTTGCTTGCTTCAAATCCTCGCTGCCAATCTGCGCACCTATATCGCGCTCTCAAGCCGGCGGATGAATTCCTCGCAAGCCCGGCTGCGAAGACGGTACTTCTTCCATACCAGAAACGACCCGATTGCCATTGGGGGTTCCAGCGGAACAAAGAGCAAGTCGCTTCCCTCAAGTTCAAGCAGATGATCGATGCCCATGGCGCAAGCCTCGCCCGTGCGCACCAGGTGAGCGGCGTTGCCAAGCAGGTCGAAGCGACCCACCACATCAAGATCTTCGGCTGTAAACGCGCCGTCCGCCCAGGCCTCAAGGTCGATGGCCTTGTTGGATGTGCGTGAGCTTAACAGCAGGGGCATGCGCGCCACGTCTGTTGGCGTGGCGGCCTCAAGTTCGGCCCATTCGCTTTCCGCCGACACGGCCACACCAACTCTATCGAAGCCGGGCATGCGCAGCCATTCGTATTTCTCCAGGTTAACGGGTTCGATAAGCAGTGCGAAGTCGAGCAGGCCGCGCTCTAGGCGTTCTTCCGCCGCATCGGCGTTGCCGGTATACAGCTCCACTGTCACGCCTGGAAAATCTCGATGGAGGTCGGCGAAAACCTGCAGCGCAAAACGCATGGCTTGCGTTTCGCCTGCGCCGATGCGGATAACGCCTGAAAGATCTCCCGTGTTATCGGAAAGCTCCGCTTCCGCCTGCTCGACCAGCGAGAGTATCTCCTCGGCGCGCTGGCGCAAGCGCATGCCTTCGCCCGTCAGCGTGCACGAACGGTTCGTCCGCTCGAACAGCGTGACGCCTAGTTCCCGCTCCAGGTCGGCGATCTGCCGCGAAAGCGTCGGCTGCGTAACGTGCAGCACGTTGGCTGCCTCGGTCATGTTCTCCTCGCGCGCTACCGCAAGGAAGTAGCGCAGCGTCCGCAGCTCCATGTTCGCCACCTGCCCTTTCATGGATATTCGCTATGCGTATGCCCAAGTAGTCGATATAGGCATTTTACATTGCACCATGTCGCACATACCGTTGAGTAAGCAAGAAAACCTTTCAGAAAGGCGGCAAACCGTGCAATACGCGACCCTTGGGCACTCCGGCATCAAGGTATCGAAACTCTGCCTGGGAGGCATGAGCTTCGGCGAGGCCAGCCCCGATTTCCACCAATGGACCATCGGACCTGACGATACCCAGGCAGTTATCAAACGAGCCGTCGAGCACGGCATCAACTTCATCGACACCGCAAACTGCTACAGCTTTGGAACAAGCGAAGAATACATCGGCCGAGCGCTGAAGAACCTCGGCATCGCGCGAGAAGAGGTAGTGCTAGCCAGCAAGGTTCACTTCAATGAAGGCGGCCTTTCCGCCAAGGCGATCGAGCGAGAGATCGAAGGCAGCCTGAAACGCTTGGGCACCGACTATCTGGACCTCTATATCATCCACCGTTTCGACTATGACACGCCCATCGAGGAAACCATGGAGGCACTCGACAAACTCGTGCGCGCTGGCAAGGTGCGCGCCCTGGGCGCCAGTGCCATGTACGCCTACCAACTGCACAACATGCAGGTAGCGGCCGAGCGCAACGGTTGGACGAAATTCACCAGCATGCAATGCCATTACAACTTGCTCTACCGAGAAGATGAACGCGAGATGATTCCTGTCTGCCGCCAGTACGACATGGCCATTACGCCGTACAGTCCGCTAGCGAGCGGCCACCTTACCCGCCCGACCTGGGAAAGCACCAGCGTGCGCGGCACAACCGATACCACCATGGCGAACAAGTACGACCGCGACCGCGCTATCGACATGCCTGTGATTGAGCGCGTGGCCAATGTCGCAGAAGACCACGGAGTACCCATGGCGCAGGTGGCGCTCGCCTGGCACTGGGCACGTGGTATCGAAGCCCCCATCGTGGGTTGTAGCAAGCCTGAGCGCGTGGATGACGCAGTAGCGGCGCTCGATCTGGATCTTTCTGCAGACGAGGTCGATTTCCTCGAGGGGCTCTACCAGCCGCACAACCTCGTGGGGCCCAAGGGCCGCCCGGGCGAAAAGGCCCTGGCCGGCACGACCAAGGTCAAGCTCACGCGCTAGGAGCCACGCCGTATGGACGAAAAGACCCTTGCTAATCTACGCGACGCTGGCTGTGACACGACGTTCATCGACGAGCTGCGTGCCCTGCCCAGCCCCTGTGCACGGCTTTGTCGCCTCAAGGCCTACCGCCGTGGCCTGCTCGACGGCATCCATGCCGAGCAGAAGAAGCTCGATTGTCTAGATTACCTCATCTACCAGCTGCGCCGCGGTATCGAACGCGACTGCGGCGGCCTCTGAGAAAGGGCGATCACGCAGGTAGGCAAAACACTGCCAGGCCCAAGCAGCAGCGAAACCTCAACGAGCTAAAACGACAAACGCCTCAAACCTAAAGGAGGACAAATGACCATCAAACAAACCGCAGGGCGCGACCAACTTGGCGACTTCGCGCCCGAGTTCGCTCACTTCAACGACGATGTGCTCTTTGGCGAGAACTGGAACAACCAGGGCATCGACCTCAGGACCCGCAGCCTTCTTACTGTGACGACCCTCATGGCGCAAGGCATCACTGACAGCTCGCTTGCATATCACATTCAGAATGCCAAAGCGCATGGAGTGGCCCGCGAGGAGTTTGCGGCTGCTATTACCCACGTGGCTTTCTACGCCGGCTGGCCCAAGGCGTGGGCAACCTTCAATTTGGCGAAGGAGGTTTATGCGGACGATGCCGTCCCCGCAGCCGCCGGCACGGCGGACACGGCCGGCTCTCACGGCGGCTTCTTCGGCCTGGGCGAGCCCAACGACGCCTTCGCGCAATACTTCATCGGCCAGAGCTACCTGAACCAGCTGAGCAAGCCCGGCGACTACCTGCCCATCTTCAACGTCACCTTCGAACCAGGCTGCCGCAACAACTGGCATATCCACCATGCAAGCAACGGCGGTGGCCAGGTTCTTATCTGCATTGACGGCTTCGGCTGGTACCAGGAGGAAGGCAAGCCTGCCCAGGCCTTGAAGCCCGGCGACATCGTGGAGATTCCCGCCAACGTCAAGCATTGGCACGGCGCCAAGGCAAACAGCTGGTTCAGCCATCTTGCTTTCGAGTACCCTGGCGAAGACGCCAGCAACGAATGGTGCGAGCCGGTGGACGACGCGGCCTACGATGCCCTTGAGGGCTAAAAGCGAAAAATACTTACATCAGCGAAAGGAGCATCATGACCAAGAACATGTTGGTTGTGTACTACACCTGGACCAACGGCAACACCAAGAAAATAGCTGAACAGCTGGCTGTGGCCTGCGGAGCCGACCTAGAGCGCATCGACACCGTCGTGCCTTACCCCGACGACTACGACGCAACCGTCAGCCAGGCGCAGGACGAGGTCAACGCCGGATTCGAGCCCGAAATCAAGGCTCTTGAGCACGACCTCGCAAACTACGACGTCGTCGCAATCGGGACGCCCACCTGGTGGTATACCATGGCGCCGGCGGTGAAAACCTTCATCGGCAATGCCAACTGGGAAGGCAAGACTGTCATGGCCTTCTCGACGAGCGCCGGATGGCCTGGCGGCACCAATACGGACATCGAGAATGCTGCGGCGGGCGCCGCAGTGATGCCCAGCCTCGAAGTCACCTTCGACTCCGCCGGCGGCACAGAGCAGAAAACCCCACAAGCAGACGTCGATGATTGGATTGAAGCTGTTAAGAAGCTGCTGGGTTAATAACCTCTTGCCGCCTCGCTGATTACCTTACGAAATTGGTGTAGACGGTTGACTCGGGCGGGGCGGGCTGAATGCCTGCCTGTCTGGCTTGGCGAATTGCCTTGATGAGGGACGCTATGTTGCGACCAAGGGTGGCTTCGGCCTCAGCAGCGGAATCTACTCACGAAAGGACGAGTGCGCATCAAATCCTGCTGGCCCAGCTGTGCACCTCGTCATCGGATGCACCGGACGAGAAACGCTGGCCAACCTGCCAATCGCCGGTGCCAGCTGCGCTAGCCAAAAGCTCGCCGCTCTGGCCCAAG
>CAVDDI010000021.1:0-14400 GCA_963607675.1 bacterium
CTCCCCGGGAAGCGCTCCCGTGCTGGCGCTGGCACGTCTGCTGGCACGCCGTGGCACCCTAGCGCACGCCTGCCGACACGGATTGGCAACGCACTGCCCTCAACGACCCGCGCACCCGTATACTCATTAGAAGGAAGATGCCCGACGACATGGGGTGAAAGCGAGGCGTCGTGGCCTACATAGAGTTCGACAACGTAACCAAAACCTACGGCGAGGGAGCCGCGCAGATCCATGCGCTCGATGGCGCCAGCTTCCAGGTAGAGCGCGGCGAGCTGGCCGTCATCCTGGGCGCATCGGGAGCCGGCAAAACCACGGCGCTCAACATACTGGGCGGCATGGACGGCGCCACCTCGGGGCGCGTGATGGTGGACGGCCGCGACATTGCCCGGTGCAGCGAATCGCAGCTGGTGGAGTACCGCCGCGCCGCCGTGGGCTTCGTGTTCCAGTTCTACAACCTGGTTCCCAGCCTTACCGCGCTCGAGAACGTGGAGCTTGCCAGCCAGATATGCCCCGACTCACTGGATGCCGAGGAAACGCTTCGCCGCGTTGGCCTGGGCAACCGCCTTTCGAACTTCCCCGCCCAACTTTCCGGTGGCGAGCAGCAGCGAGTGGCCATCGCCCGCGCCCTTGCGAAGAACCCGAAGCTGCTGCTGTGCGATGAGCCTACCGGCGCGCTTGACTACAAAACCGGCAAGCAGATATTGCAGCTGCTGCAAGACACCTGCCGTAACGAGGGCATCACCGCGCTGATCATCACGCACAACGCGGCACTGGCCCCCATGGCCGACCGCGTGATACAGGTGAACAGCGGCCGCGTGACCAGCACCCAACTGAACCCCAGCCCCACCCCCATCGCGGGCATTGAGTGGTAGTCCCATGGCAAGCGCCCTGCGGAAAGACACCCTTCGAACCATAGCGCGGGAGCGGAAGCGCTTCATATCCATCCTGCTTATCTGCGTGCTGGGCACCACCATGGTGTGCGGCCTGCGCGCCGCTTGCGTTGACCTTCGCCAGTCGGCCGATGCGCTCTTCACGCAGCAGGGCCTCTACGACCTGCGCATACAGAGCACGCTGGGGCTTACCGAGGAAGACGTGGAAGCCGTTGCCGCGCTCAGCGATGTGGAAGAGGCTGCCGGCGCCTACGAGGAAACCACCTACACGCAGCTGGGCAGCAAGCGCGCCAGCGTGGGAGTGAAGGCGCTGCAGGGCAGCTTCAACCAGCCGTACCTGATTGACGGGCGCCTGCCAGAAGCCGCGAGCGAGATCGCCGTGACCGAGAACTACCTTACCGATTCCGGCGCCCAGATAGGCAGCACCGTTTCGCTGGAACCGGTCGATAACGAGGTGTTCGAGCGCACCGAGTACCGCATCGTGGGCACGGTGATCGACCCCACCGAGCTCACCAACCCCAACGGCTCCATCGCCGTGCGAGCCAGCGCCAGCCCCGACTACCAGTTCTTCACCACGGCCGATGCCGTGTGCGCCGACACCTACACCGTGCTGTACGCGCGCGCCAGCAACCCGCAGGGCGCCGCGGCGTATTCCGATGGGTACAAAGCGCTGCTCAGCAAGGTGGAGCAGCAGGTTCAGAGCATCAAGGGGGAACGCGAGCAGGCTCGCAGCCAGCAAGTTCGCCAGGATGCACTGAGCAAGATAGACGAGCAGGAGCAAACCGCCAACGACGGGTTCGCCAGCGCGCAGGATCAGCTGGAAAGCGCGCAGGCAACGATAGACTCCGGCAAGCAGGAAATCGCCGCCAACCGCAGCAAGCTGAACAGCGGAGCCGCCCAGCTTGAGCAGGCGCAGAGCCAGATTGACCAGCAGGAACAGCAGCTGAAGCAGGCTGAATCCCAGCTGCAGGAAGGCTACGCCCAGATAGACAGCGGCCTTTCCCAGATTGCCAGCGGGCGCCAGCAGCTTGAGCAGGCGAAGGCCCAGGCGAACGCCCAATGCGACCAAGCAATCGCGCAGGCAGACGCCGCCTATGCAGCCGGGGCGATTACCGAAGAAGAGCATGCCGCCCAACTCCAGGCCATAGAGCAGCAGCGCGCACAGGCGCTTGAGCCCATAGCCCAGCAGGAACAGCAGCTGGGCGAAAACGAAGCGCGCCTGCAGCAAGAGCGCGCAAACCTCGATGCCAACGCGGCCGAGATTGCCAGCGGAAAGCAACAGCTGCAGGCAGCGAAGGAGCAGATCGCCGCAAGCGCCGCCGAGCTGGAACAGGGCAAGGGCCAGCTTTCCGCCGCCGAAAGCGAGCTGGCCAGCGGGCAGGCCGAGCTGGACGCCAACAAGAACACGTTCGAAGACGAGAAGGCCGAAGCCCAGCAGAAGATAGCCGATGCACGGGCCGAGGTGGATGCCCTGGAAGACGCACGCTGGTACGTGCAAACGCGCGAATCGAACACCGGCTATGCCAGCGTTGAATCGGACGCCGGTTCCATCGAGGCCATCGGGTACGTGTTCCCCGTGGTGTTCATCGTGGTTGCCGTGCTCATAGCGCTAACCACCATCACGCGCCTGGTGGAAGAGGAACGCGGGCTCATAGGCACCTACAAGAGCCTGGGCTATTCCAACCGCGCCATCCTGGGCAAGTACCTGGTGTATGCCCTGCTGGCCTGCCTGGCTGGCGGGCTGCTTGGCGAAATTGCCGGGTTCGTGCTGTTCCCCAGCTTCCTGTTCGGCGTGTTCCAGGTTATGTACCTGCTGCCCAACTACCTGCTTTCGTTCGATGCCCTGTACGGCATCGGAGCCATAGTGTTCTTCACGGTGGGAATAGCCGGGGCGGCGGTTCTTGCCTGCCGTTCCGAGCTGCGGCAGACTCCAGCCATGCTCATGCGCCCCAAGGCGCCGCCGGCCGGTTCGCGCATCTTCCTTGAGCGCATCGGCTTCGTCTGGAAGAGGATGTCGTTCCTGAACAAGGTAACGGCACGCAACCTGCTGCGCTACAAGAAGCGCTTCTTCATGACCATCTTCGGCATTATGGGATGCATGGCGCTGCTTATCTGCGGGTTCGCCATCAGGGATTCCGTGCACGCCCTTTCACCCCTTCAGTATGGCGGCGTGTACCGCTACGACGTGCAGGCGGTGGTCTCTGCCGACGACTTCGAAGACGCGCAAAGCTTCCTGCAGGCGTCCGCCGAAGTAAGCCAGCTGCAGCCCATCGCGGTAGACACCGTCACCGTTTCCACCGACGAAGGCGAAGAGAGCATGCAGCTGTTCGTTGTGCCCGATGGCGCAGACCTCTCGCCCTACCTTTCGTTGGCAAGCGGCGACGAGGGCTTCGAGCTAGACGGCGATGGAATGATACTCACCCGCAACGCCGCCGAACTGCTGGGCCTTGGCGGCGAAGGCACAGCACACCTGAAAACCAGCAAGCTCGACGAAGCAGATGCCACCGTTTCCCACGTGGCAGACAACTATCTGGGCAATGCGGCCTACGTTTCCCAAAGCGCATACAAGCAGCTGTTCGGCAAGAATGCCAACACCAACGGCTTCTACCTGAACCTGGTCGAGGGCGCCGATGCAAGCGCTTTCGCCGACAGCTTGGCGGAACGTGACGAGTTCCTTTCCGTTACCAGCACTCAGCAGATGAACGATGAGTTCGCGCAGTCGTTTGCGCTGATCAACACCATCGTCTACGTTATCGTGGGCCTGGCGGCGGCACTGGCCTTCGTGGTGCTGTTCACGCTTTCCACAACCAACATATCGGAACGCATCCGCGAGCTTGCCACCATCAAGGTGCTCGGGTTCCGAGCGCGCGAGGTGAACCACTACGTGAACAAGGAAACCATCCTGCTTACCGCCATCGGCATGCTGCTGGGCATACCGGCAGGCTATGCATTCAGCCACTCGCTTACCTACGTGTTGAAGATGCCCAGCATCTACTTCGCGGTGACCATCGAGCCGGGTAGCTACCTTATCGCCTGCGCGCTCACGCTGCTGTTCGCCGTGGTCGTGGCGTTGCTCTCCAACCGCAGCCTACGGAAGATCAACATGATAGAGGCCCTGAAGAGCGTGGAATAAGCGGAGCGGCTCGAAGAAAGCGCACGCAAAACGGTCCGACCGAATGGCCAGACCCCTGCATGGTTAGCTACTTTAGCGTGCTAAAGAGGGACTGTCCCTACTGGCCCCTGGCCCGCGGCCCCGCGGCCCCGCCCGAGGAAGACTATTCCTCTTCCTGCTTCTTGCTATGGCCCGGCTTGCGACGCGGATTGAAGTGATGGCTCAGCGCATCGCCCAGCAGGTGCAGCTTCACAATGGCGTAGGCAGTTATGGCGCCCACCACGATGACCACGGGAATGCGCACCAAGTTGTCGGCGTTGGTAACTATCACGGCAGCCACGGAAAGCAGCGCGGTCCAGCCCCACATGATGAGCACCGTTGCGCGCTGGCTGAAGCCCGCCTTCATAAGGCGATGGTGGATATGCCCCTTGTCGGCTTCGTCGATGGGACGATGCTCACGCTTGCGGCGCACAATGGCGAAGAAGGTGTCCAGGATGGGCACGCCGGCAGCCAGGATGGGAACCAGCAGCGAAACGAACAGGGCGGAGCGCGCTACCGCGAACAGCGAGATAAGCCCCAGGGAAAAGCCCAACAGCAGGGCACCCGAATCGCCCATGAATATCGTGGCAGGATAGAAGTTCGACTTCAGGAACCCAACGCAGGTGCCGATGAGCACCACGCTGAACAGCGCCGCATCGGGGCGCGAGGTAAGCACGGCGAACACCAAGATGGTGATGGCGGAAATGCCCGTGATGCCCGAAGCCAGGCCATCGAGCCCGTCGATGAGGTTGATGACGTTGGCAAACGCCACCAAATAGAACACGGTGATGGGGTAAGCCAGTATGCCGAAGTCGATGAACCCGGAGCCAACGGGGTTGTGGATGCTGGAAAGCAGCAGCCCTGAAGCCGCCACGATGCAGGCAGCAACCACCTGGCCAAGCAGCTTCACCTTCGCATTCATATCTATGATGTCGTCGATGGCACCCACCAAGAAGATGACCAGCACGCCAACGAGCACGCCCCAGTAGTTCACGTCCATGCCGTGAATGGGAACGAACGGGTCTTCCCAGTGCAACAGGTGAACGCCGGCAACGGCCACGACGATGGCTGCAAGGATGCCGCCGAAGATGGCGATGCCGCCCATGCGCGGGATGGGAAGCATGTTCACACGGCGGGCGCTGGGATAGTCGATGGCGTCGAACTTGATGGCTATCTTGCGCGCAAGCGGGGTTAGCGCAATGGTGACCAACGCCGCCACGGCGAAGAGCACGGCATATTCAAGCCAGTTCATATGTGCTCCCCCTTGGCGGTTCGATAGACAAAGCATGCGCGCCCGTTTCGGGCAACGCCAAATGACAATTATATACTGGCTCGCCGGATCCTTGGCAAATACGGGGCTTAGGCTCCCTCCCTCCTGCTGATATGCCCGATTGAGCGCTGCGGAACCGCACTTGTGCGCCGTTTGTGAAGAGGGCGCGGGCAAAACGTGGAGCTACCTTGTTTGTGACGCATGGGTGACGGGCGCAGCACCCACGGCAGGTAGAATGAACGCGTTGGAAACCGAATCGAAAGCACAGAAGAGGTGCACGTGTCACACAGCCCTGCGATAAGCGTCATCATCCCCGTGTACAACGTGGAATCGTGGCTTCGCCGCGCAGTGGGCTCGTTGCAGAACCAAACGTGCACCAGCTACGAGATCCTTCTGGTAGACGACGGCAGCACCGACGGCAGCGGCACGTTGTGCGACAAGCTGGCCGATGACGATGTGCGCATCCGCGTTATCCATCAGGAAAACCAAGGTGCAGCAGCCGCACGCAACGCCGCCATGGAAGTTGCCCGCGGCGACTATCTGTACTTCATGGATGGCGATGACTGGTGCGAGCCCACCATGCTGAAGGACATGCACCGTGTGGCCTCGGAAAACGATCTGGACCTTCTTATCACCGGCTTCACCATCGACACCTACTACGACGACGAGGGCAAGTTCTTCCGCGAGCTGCGCAACGCGCCCGACCGTGTTTTTGAAAGCCGCCAGGAATTCCGCGAGCATGCCTGCATGCTCTTCGACGCCCAGCTGCTGTACGCACCGTGGAACAAGCTGTACCGCCGCACGTTCCTGAACGAGAAGGGCATTCGCTTCCCCGGCACCTTCTGGGACGACCTGCCCTTCAACCTGGACGTTTTGCGCGATGTGGAACGCGTGGGCTGCCTGGATGGCCACTACTACCACTTCCTGCGCGCCCGTGCGGAAAGCGAGAACACCAAGTACCGCCCCGACATGTACGGCAAGCGCGAGGAAGAGCATCGCTGGATGAACGAGCTGTACGCGTACTGGGGCATCGACACGCCAGAAGTGAAGGAGTTCCTGGCCCGCCGTTACGCCGAGCGCCTGGTGGGCTGCATCGAGAACGTCACCAACAGCAACTGCACGCTTTCCCGCGAAGAGAAGCGCGCCGCCATCAAGGAGATGATCTCCACCCCGCAGGCGCGTGAGGCACTTGCGCATGCGAAGCCACGCACCAAGATGATGGGCGTGGTGCTTACGCCGCTGAAGATGGGCAACGTCACCCTTACCATGACGGAAAGCGAGCTTATCAGCTGGGTGCGCCAGAACAGCACCAACCTCTTCGCCCGCCTGAAGGCGAACCGCTAGCCGCAGCCCGGCAACTCCTGCCTATCAGATTGCCTGCGCCAGCCCGCGAAGGGACTCGGGGCCGGCGAGCGACTCAAGCCACTCATTCCGCTGCTCAGAAACAAGGATCAGAAGATCCTTGTTTCTTCGTGCGCTGCATTGCTTCATGCAATCAAAGAAGATTCACGTTCGCGAATCTATCGGGAAAGGTGTTCAGAGCGGCGTTCGTCGCATGCCGGCCCGAATCCCTTCGCGGGTGTCCACCGGTTCGGCGATGGCGCCCGGCCAGGTTGCCGACGAGCTACTTGAACAGCAGCACGCAGCCGATGACCGTGAGCAGCACATAGGTGAACTTCACGAACTGCTGCTGGCTGATGCGCTTCTGGATAAGCCCGCCCAGCCAGGTGGAAAGGATAAGCAGCGGGATGCACACGGCCAGCACCAGCAGGCCATCACCTTCCAGCCCGCCGCCGGTAACGCCGAACAGCGCATAACCGCCGTTCAAGAACACCCAGGTCATGGTGGTGGTGGCGCGGAACTCATCCTTGTCTTTCAGCTTCTGCAGGGCGTAGATGGCCAAGAACGACCCGCCGGAAACGAACATGCCCTGGATAAGGCCGGCGATTGCCAAGATGACGAAGAGCAGCCATTCGGGCAACAGGCGCTCTTCCTTGTTGAAGAACAGGCCGCGGATGGCGATGACCAGCACTGCAACGCCGTACACCTTGGAAAGGATGCTGAGCGGAGCCACCGTGTTGATCCAGGCCCCGATGGCCATGAAGATAGCCATGACCACCACCATCTTCGCCAGCTCTTTCCAATTGCAGTGCTTGATGCTGGTGAAGGCGATAAGGCAGCTGGCCAGGAACCCTGTGCAGTTCAAGACCACGATGGATTCCGCATGGCCGATGGAAACCATGCCCACCGGCATGGCGAAGATGTTCCCCGCGAAGCCTGTGATGCCGTTGATCAGGTACGCAAAGAAGAACGTGCCCCAAAACAGGTACTTTTCCATGCGTCCCCCTATCCCCTTGCGCGCTCCCCAAAGCGCATATCTACGGTGGGAACTTTACTCTTGGGATGTGAAGAGCGCAACGAGCCTATCAAAAATCGTCTGACCCTGGGAAGAGCCATCGTCGGCATCCGCTTGATCGAAGCCGGTTTCGGGCTCAGACACGCCTTCCACCACGTACACGAACTGGACGGCATCGACGTCGGTATTGCTGGGCACCACATAGGAATGCACTTTGAAGCCCTTACCAAGCTTCTCGTCTATAGTGGCCTGCAACTCGTCGATGATCTTCTGGTCAAGTCCGCTCACGCTGTCGGCCAGGGTCTGGGTGCCGGAGGAAAGGCTGGATGCCCCCTGCGCAAGCTGACCGGTGGCATCGGATAGGCTGGCCGACCCCTGCGCTAGCTCGGCCGCACCGCTTTGCAGCTGCGAAGAGCCATCGGCCGCCGCATCTGCACCGGAAAGGTAGGCCGAAAGGCCGCTTTCGAACTCGTTCGCGCCGGCGGGAAGCGCCTGCGCCTGGCTGCTCAGCGAGTCGATGCCGTCACCCAGCCCGGCATAGGAATCCTGCACGCTGGTAAGCGCCTGGTAGGCGCCGGCGGCTGAAGCTGTCTGCGCCATGGCCTGAGCAGCCGAGTCCATTTCGGCGATGGCGGCCGAAACCGCCTGAAGGTTCTCGGCGGTCGGCTCGGCCTGATATGCCGCCATCGCCGCCTGCACCTGCTTTGCCGCCGCAGCGTAAGCCGCCTGGCTGGCCTTCGCCTGCTGCGCGCCCGAGGCCTGCTGGGCGGCGGCCGATTCCAATCCCGACTGGAACTGGCTGCTTCCCTGCTGCGCCTGGGAGAGGCCTTGAGCCAAGGCAGATATGCCCTGGCCCAGCTCCTGCCAGCCCGAGGCCACACTGCTGCCAGCCGAAGAAAGCCGGGCAAGCCCCGAAGCCGCCTGGTCTATGCCGCTGGAAAGCGATTGAGATCCTTCCGCCACGCTGCTGGCGCCGTTGGAAACCTGGGAAGCGCCGCTCGTAAGCGTCCCGGCACCGCTGTTCAGCTGCGCGGTGGCGTCTTCAAGCTCGGTGGTTTTCTCCGTGAGCTTCGAGGTGTCCTCGCCGGCCAGGTCGATGGCCATGGAAAGCGACATCCCGGCAATCTGCCAGCCGTCGCAGCTGAAGTCCTTCGCGTTGCCCGTTACCTCGAAGGTCTTCGACTCCCCGGGAAGCACCAGGCAATTCACCACCTGGTTGCCGCCGGATCGGGCAACAGTGGCATCCCCGGCATCGGTGATGGCGAACGCATCTTCCGCGAACGTCCCCTGCGCCTGCAGCACATAGCTTTCGGCGAAATCGGAAACCGCAGCATCGTCGGTTACCGCCTGCACATCGAGCACCACCTTAAGCTGGCCGTTCGCCCCCGAAAGCTGGGAAGGCTGCTTCTCATCACCGTCCAGGTAGTACTTGACGCTGATCTTCCAGGGAAGCGCGCGCGTTGCCTCCATGTTTCCCTGGTAGTAGAACGGCGTACCGGCCGCAACGGTTGCCTCTACGCTGCCGCCCTCCTGCGAAAGCGCCTCGGTGGTGGAAAGGTTCTGCACCGAGACGTAGTCGGCCGGGTCGGACACCTTGCCGTCGCTGCCCTGCTCGAATACGTTCACCACGTAGATGCCCTCGGTTTCGCCGCTGGGCGATGCCTTGGCGTACACCACTTCATCCTTGGCCCCGTCTTGGGCAGCATAGGCGCTGGTGGGGGCAGCCACCGGGAGCATCAGACCCGCCGCAAGCACGAAGGCAACAGCGGCGCGGGCAGCAGGCTTCAACAGCAATTGGGCATTCATCGTGGTCTCCTTAAGCGAATCGGCAGTACCGAGGCGGTTGGTTGTAACAGGGGCGCTTTGGTGCCGGCCCCCACAGGCAGGGCCCCGCCTTGGCACAAGCGCAGAGGCAAGGCGTAAGGCTCCGGCTTTCGCTTCTGCGAAGGCGGCGGTGCGGCAAGGCCCGGTTTTCAGCCCGGAGCGTACAGCGGGGCTTCCCGTGTATGGTCTGGCCCCTCATTCGCGACACACCTTCAGCCCCCAGGTGGTGCGGCAGATGATGCCGTCGAAAGTCTTGAACAGCCAGGGCAGGAACACGAACATCATCAGCATGGCGAAGAAGGCGCCGCGTCCCACAAGCACGCCAAGCTGGCTGATAACGCCATTCGAGGCCACCAGCCACACCGCGATGCCGGCGCACATGAGGATGCTCGAAGAGGTAAGGATGGTGACGCCCGCATGCTTCACGGCAGAACGGGCTGCTTCGCCCGGCAAGTACTGCTGGCGGCGCTCGAAGTACTCGCGTGCGTAGATAATGGCGTAATCCACCGCCGCGCCCAACTGCACCGCATCTATGACCAGGTATCCGATGTAGTTCAGGTGCTCGTCCAGGAAATAGGGAATGGCCAGGTTCATCCAGATGGAAACCTCGATGGCCGCCAGGATAAGGAACGGCAACGAGATGCTCCGGAACATCACGGCAAGCACCAAGCCCACCGCCAACATGCTGAACAGCTTCACGCTGTTGGAATCTTCGTGGCATACCTGCTTCAAGTCGTAGGTCGAAACCGAGTTGCCCACCAACCGGTAACTGTCGCCATAGTATCCCTGGCAGGTTTCGCGCACTGCTTCCACCATCTGGAAGGCCTCGTCGGAGCCCTCGGATATATCGAGTGATACCACCAGGCGCGACCACCCGTTCGATACCACCTGCGAAAGCGTTTCCTCCGGCACCACCGAAGTGGGCAGCGCACGGCCGGCAACGGTTATATACGAGGTGACGCCGGTTACATGCTGAGTGCCCTTCAGTGCATCAAGCAGGGCTTGTTCGTTCGCCCATTGGCCTTCCGGCACCATCACCACCCAGGTCTGTGACTGGCCGAACGCCTGGTTCACATGCGAGGCTTCCTGCCCAAGCTGGCTTTCAGGGGTGTTGAAATCGGAAGATCCGTACTGGAAATCGGTACGGCCCTCCGCCAAGAACGCAGGCACGGCAACCAGCACCACCACTACCGCCATGGGCACCATCAGCTTCTGGCACACCTTCGCGAACTTGTCGAACGAGGGAACAAGGTAGGTGTGCTTCGTGCGCTCCAGCAGGCGCAGGCCCTGCAATATCAGGCACGGCATGAGGAACATCACCGTGAAGAACGAGAACACGATGCCCTTCGCCAGCACGATGCCCATGTCCACGCCGATGCCGAAGCGCATCACGGTAAGGGAAAGGAATCCGAAGAACGTCACGGCCGCGCTGGAAAGCACCACCGAGAAGCCACGCTGCATGGCGTGGGCCATGGCAACCTCGGGGTCGGCGAATTCGCGTTGGCAACGGCGGAACGTATGCAGCAAGACGATGGCGTAATCCATGGAAACGGCCAGCTGCAGGATAGCGCCGCATATCTGGCTGACGAAGCTGATCTGCCCCATTGCCAAGTTGGTGCCCATGTTCAGCACGATGGCAACGCCGATGACTGAAAGGAATATCACCGGCTCGAACCACGAATGCGAAGTAAGCAGCAAGATCGCCGTGATGATGAGCACACCCAACACCAAGATAAGAGCCACCTCGGTAGCAGTGGACTGTTGCGCCGATGCCGTGGTAACCGATTCGCCCTCCAGCGACACCTGGGAAGCACCTGTTTCCTCGCACGCTTGGCGGATAAGGGGCACCGCTTCCTTGCCCTTGCCCGACTCTATGGCCATCTGGAACAGATAGCCATCTTCGGTTTTCCAATTGGCAACCGTATCGGCATCCAGCAGGGCCGAGGGGATGTGCGTGTCCACGGCGGTGCCCAGCCACATGACCTCGCCCACGCCATCGATTTCCGCCAATGTCTGCGAAAGGGCATCGGCGGTGGCAAGATCGATGCCCTCAACATACGCACGGGCATTCGGTATCGAGCTGCCGAACGCATCTTCCATGTCGTCGAGAGCCACCACCGATTCGGCATCTTTCGGCAGGTAGTCGGTCATGGAATAGTTCACTTTCACCTGGGGAATGCACACCGCGCACGCAAGGGCAACCAGGACAAAGCCAACCGAAACCGCCTTGCGGTGCCGAAGGACTGCCTCGCAGAACTTGAACATATGCGCGTTTCCTTCCTGGCTTTGCCGCAAAAACGGGCGGACCGAGCGAACGGCAGGGCGGGGCGCCTCCTGCCCAGCGATAAAGCCTGGTTGTTTTTCATCAGGTGTCGTTTAACATACAAGTATCGAAGAATTCGGCTCAGGGGCAATATGCAATCTAGCTGCTATTTGTCGGATATTCGACACTCGAAGAAGAATCGTTGGGGATTGGATTACCTATGGGGAAGCAAACGTACACCGACTGGCCGGCCAGCACCACCGTTGGCCTTGACCGACGCACAAGGCGCACCAGGGAAGCACTCCTTCGCGCGCTGGTGGGCCTGCTGCAGGAAAAGCCGCTGAACTGCATCAAGGTTACCGAGCTAACCGAGCGCGCCGATGTGAACCGCGCCACCTTCTATACCCATTACCAGGATATATTCGACATGTTCGACCACCTGGAAAGCAACCTTACCCAAACCTGCCGCGACATGGTGGAAGCCCACGGGCAGGAGATAGCACAGGGGAACTACGGTGGGCTGATCGCCGACATCTACCGCTTCTTCGCCGAGAACGAGAGCCTGTTCGACATCGTGTTCTCGGGCGCCAACGACAGCGCGTTCTTCTCTTCGCTTATCGAGATGATCAGGGAGGTCTGCACGAAGAACGCCGGGGTGCACGCAACGGTTACCGACCAGCTGAAGCGCGGCGGGCTTTCCCCCACCAGCGCGAAACGGGCCTGCGAAACCGTGTGCCAGTACCAGTTCTACTACATTGCGGGAGGAGTGGTGAGCATCCTGCGCAAATGGATGCGCAGCGGCAGGAAGGAAAGCGTCGAGCAGATGACCCGCATCACCAGCGCCTGCATCGAGAGCCTGAACCCCGACGGCAACTTCCAGTACGCCGTGAGCACAGCGAAGGAGTTCGCCGCAGAAGAATAGCGGCAGGCAAGCAGGCAGAGGGCAACAGCACAGGCGCTAAGTCGGAGAGGAAACGGAGGGATTCCTTCCTAGCAGGGCGGTTGCAGCAATAGCTCACTAGACGTTGAAGCCCTGAACAGCGAGGCGCATAAAGCGTAACTTCGCGTGCTGCACTGGAAGTTTTGGGTGCAGATTCTCGTCATGCACGGGAAGCTTGCAATGTCACTAACCCATTCGGCGGTGCGGCTGCAGCCTGTTACCACCTTTTTGGACGGGCGCGCAAGCACTCCGCCGTAAAGCCAGGGACCCATAAAATCCAAGCGGTTCATGATTCGCGCTGTTGCCAATCCTGCTTGACTTCTCGGACTCCGGCACCCAACCGTCCGGCAATCCCGCTACACTGAAAGGCAAAGTGTTCGCGCCTAAACGCGAGCAGAACGAAAGGACGAAACCGTGAAGAACCATAAATTCTGGGCTTATGCAGGCCTTTTCTGCATGTGCATGGCAGTTATCACCGGCAGCAAGAAGTTCGGCAAGTAATGGGAAACGCTGCCCTTGGCGCCGCCCTGGCGCAAATCTTCGCAAGCGACGATCTTCTGCGCGATGAGCCCATGCGCAACCACACCACTTTCCGCTGCGGCGGCCCAGCCGACTACCTGGTACGCCCCAGCGAAGCCGCCGACATCGCCGCTGCCATTTCTGCAGCCGAAAACGCAGGTGAGCCTTGGTGGGTCATCGGCTGCGGCAGCGACCTGCTTGTTTCCGATGAAGGGCTGCGCGGCGTGGTGATCGAGATAGGCCAGCGCATGGCGGGTATTTCCATCGAGGGGGCAACCGTCCGCGCCCAGGCAGGTGCCACCAACGAAGCCGTTGCCCAGGCAGCACTCGAAGCGGGCCTTGCTGGCTACGAGTTTGCCAGCGGGATCCCCGGATCTATCGGCGGCGCTGCCATCATGAACGCCGGTGCCTACGAGGGCGAGTTCAAAGATGTCGCAACGAGCGTGACCTGCCTTTTTCCCGATGGATCGGTTCGGGATATACCGGCAAGCGAAGCCGACTGGAGCTATCGCCACAGCATGATGGGCGATGCGGGGCTTATCGTGTTGGCCGCCACCCTTCAGCTGCAGCCAGGGAGCAAAGAGGAAATCCGCGCGAAGATGGACGACCTAGCCGAACGCCGTTCATCCAAGCAGCCGCTTGAAATGGCCAGCGCCGGCAGCACCTTCAAGCGCCCCGAGGGTTACTTCGCCGGCAAGCTCATCCAAGACGCCGGCATGCAGGGGCACTCGGTTGGTGATGCCCAGGTTTCCACCAAGCACGCCGGTTTTGTGGTGAACACCGGCAACGCCCAGGCCGCCGACGTGCTGCAGGTTATCCGCGATGTTCAGTCCGCAGCGGAGCGGCAGTTCGGCGTGGAATTGGAAACCGAAGTGCGCATGTGGGGCTTTTAGCCAATCACCGTACGTCAACCTTGCCTATCCGCGCCGCGGGCAGGGGCATGCGCACCTCGTCGCCCCCTGCGCTTTATTCGGCTTCCGAGAAAGCGCGAAGGGGCGGCGCGGGAAACGGCTTGACGCATGGCTCGCCGCATCCCGGCATCGAGGGTCAAGTACCTGTGGCGCCGCCTTCGAAGGCGCTTCCTCGGAAGCCGCGCTCCGGAAGGGCTTCTCGCCGCGCAGGCCCCGCCCGTCGCTACGTCTACGAGGGTTGAGCAGCGGCGTGGGTTGGGGCATTGCCGCGAGGGG
>CAVDDI010000022.1:0-14199 GCA_963607675.1 bacterium
GATAGGAAAGCTTCTGGGGAACACCGAGCTTAGCGGACAGCGGATGATCCTTCTTCATGAACAGGTAGTACTTGATCCAAGCGCCGAGCTGATGCTTGTTGTCTTCCTGGGGAAGCCAGGTCTTGAAGTCGCGAACGCGGTTGCGAGTGCCGCCGGTAGGCGCAGAGGTAACCAAGAACGCAAGCACGATACGGACGATGCAGTTCACCAGAAGAACGATGCCGCAGAAGACATGCAGGCCGCGTGCCACGCCGGTGAGCGCTGCCCAGAACGGGAAGTGGATCAGGAATCCGGAAAGGATCAGCAGAACCATGCAGGTAAGGTTGATCCAGTGGGTGATACGCATCGGCAGGGGATGCGCCTCACGGTAGTGTGCCAAATGTGCCATTTACTTCACCCCCCAAGGGCTGGTTACGGTTTCGAAGTGCTTACCGGTGGAAGGCTCGGTCACATGCACAGCGCAAGCGGTGCAGGGGTCGAAGCTATGAACGGTACGCAGAGCGTTGATGGGCATGTCGACATCCTCTACGGGGCAGCCGATAAGGGCCTGCTCCATAGGACCAGGAACGCCGTCGGCGTTGCGCGGGGCGATGTTCCAGGTGGTGGGGATGATGATCTGGTAGTCGGTGATCTTCCCGTTGTCTACCTTCTCGGTGTGCAGAAGGGCGCCGCGCGGTGCCTCCCACAGGCCAAGGCCCTGGCCGGTGATGGTCTCAGGCTCACGGAAGTACTCGGAGTCGCCTTCCTTCACGGCGGCGATGAGCTCGTCTACCCACTCGACCATCAGGTCGGCGATGTAGAGGGACTCGCAGTTGCGGCCAGCAACACGGCCAAGCGTGGACTGAAGCTGCGGAAGCTTCAGGCCCAAGTCGCCGAGCAGGCCGTCGACGGACGACTTGATGGCCTCGTTGCCACGCAGGTAAGCAGCAAGGACACGGGAGAACGGACCGGCCTCCATGCACTTTCCATCGTAGGAAGGCGCCTTCGACCAAGTGTAGCGATCATTGATCTCGCCGATCTCGTGACCGTTTTCCTCACGCAGGGTACCGGACTTGTAGTACTCGGTGTACTCAGGCTCGGTGACGCCTTCGCGCGGATCGAGGTCGGAATCGCCCTTGTACCAGGAGTGACCGATGTACTCCTTGATAAGGTCGGGGTCAACCTCGGAAAGCTCCAGGTCCTCGTTGATGACGCCGGAAGGCAGGTAGCGGTTGGACAGCTCGAAGGAAGGATCCTCGAACACGCCCCAGGCAACATAGCGACCGCAGCCCTTGCCGAAGCCGAGCGCATCGGTGTAGTAAGGAGCGATTGCCTTGGTATCGGGGATGATGGTTGCCTTGATCCAGTCGCGCAGCTCGCGCACGAGGGACCACAGGTCATCGAGCTTTTCCTCGGTGGGAACGAAAGAGGTGCCGCCGGGAACGATGGTCATGACATGGGGCATCTTGCCGCCGAGCAAAGCGCAGATCTCAGAAGCCTTCGACTGCATGGTGAGGGCCTCGATGTAATGCGCGGTTGCGATGAGATCGAGCTCGGCAGGAAGCTTGAACTCGGTGTCGGACTGACCGTTCTTCCACCAGTTGCCGGAGAAGATGGACATCTGACCGTTCTCCGCGAACTTGGTAAGGCGCTCGGCGAGAGCCTTCAGGTCGGACTGGCAGCTGGTGCCGGCAGCCTCGACCAGGTCGTAAGCGCTGCCGATGTTGGCCTTCAGCGCGTTCAAGGGATTTACGTAGTCGAGCGCAGCCAGGGTGTAGAACCACAGGATATGGCTGTGCAGGAACTGAGCGCCCTCGATGAGGTTGCGGATGATACGTGCGTTGTTGGAGATGGTGATGCCATATGCACGCTCTGCCGCGATGGTGGAGGCGTGGGAGTGGGATACCGGGCAAACGCCGCAGATGCGCTGCACGATATGAGCAGCATCTTCGGGGGTACGGTTCTGAACCACGAGCTCCATGCCGCGGAAGCAGCCACCGGAAACCCAAGCGTTGGTTACAACGCCGTTCTCAACCTCCATCTCTGCGCGGAGATGACCCTCGATACGGGTAATGGGATCGATTACGGAACGAGCCATTGCTTACTTGCCTCCCTTCAGGACTTCTTCGTCATACTTGCCAATGGACTGCTCGGGGTGCTTTGCGTCCCAAGCGCGGATCGGCTCGAAGTCGGCGCCGCCATCGGTGCGGCCCATAGCCTTCATGCCGAAGCCGTGGATAACCAGAGCTGCGGCAACAACGCCGGTAACCGTCCAGGCGATTGCCTCAGGCTGAACAGAGAGGCCGCCGATGCGCAGGTCGCGGAAGCGAGCACGGAACGGAGCGTTGGTCTCGACCCAGTTCTCGCCGGGATCGTTCGGGTTGGCGGTGCAGCAGCCGATGCAAGGACCGCCGGAGGCAACGCACCAGGAACGACGATGGTTCCAGCGAACCACGCCGCAGTTGGCCTTGGTCTGGGGACCGCGGCAACCCATGGGGTACAGGCAGTAGCCCTTTGCCTCTTCCTCGGTGCCGAAGGCATAGACGAACTCGCCGTTCTCGAAGTGGCCACGACGCTCGCAGTTGTCATGGATGGTCTCGTTGAAGATGACCTTGGGCTTGTTGTCGGTCGTGAGCTCGGGCAGCCTGCCCACCAGGATGGCGTCGACCAGGACGGCCTCGAGCCACTCGGGGTTGGCGGGGCAACCCGGGATGTTGACGACCGGGGTGTCGATGCCCTGCTTCTTCAGGTACTGCTGAACGCCCAGCGCGCCAGACGTGTTGGGGTTGGCGCCCATCCAACCGCCGTTTACTGCGCAGGAGCCCAGTGCAACAACGGCGTTTGCGTTCTTGGCTGCATGGATCAGATGCTCGGTGCCGGGCTCGTTCGCCACGCGAAGCGCCTGACCGCCCCAACCCTCCAGAACCGCACCCTCATAAATAAGGATGTAGTTGCCGGCCTCGATCGTCTGTGCCTTGGCTTCTTCCATCGACCAACCTGCAGCAGCAGAAAGGGTTTCGCAGTAGTTCAGGGAAACCATTTCCAACACTACGGTTGCCGGATCGGGAGCGTCCACCTGTGCGAAAGATTCCGTGCAACCGGTGCAGGATGCGCCCTCGATCCAGATCGCAGGATACAGGCCGCCAGATTCTGCGCCGATAACGGAGTCCTCGATCGCCTTTGCGACGCGAGGAGCTGCGAGCTCGGACAAGCCTGCAGCCACGGCAAGAGAGCCACAGAGCTTCATGAAGCTACGACGAGAAACGCCACGCGCCTCCAGCTTGCTCAGAAACTCCGGACTGATAGCCTCTGTTACCATTGCACACCTCCTTTAAGGGTGTCTTTGTCCTATAAAACTTCTGTTGCATATTCTCAATGATTTCTTCGGGAAAATGACTGGTTAATTGCCGAATATCGGGTAATTCCCGCCAGTGGTCAGAAAATGTTACGTGGTGTTTTTGCGGTAACACACTTTTTCTTCATTTTTCAGTTCCATCCCCTGAAATGGCTTCTGTTTTTAGACGGATCCTTGATTTTGACCATTCAATTTGAGATTTGTTGACAATCGGTTTCCGTGAAAAGGTTCAGCCTCCACCACTTTATCTTCAAATAATGGTCATATTCAGCTGTTCGTCCTAACGCGTTTTTCGCCAGGCAAAAATCTCGGTCCCGTCAAATCAAACATTATGTCCATCCGCAATCCCCCGGCAAACCGGCACATGAAGGGGTTTTGCGGGGGCGATGCACAGTCCGCTGCAGGAGCTGGGCATAGGCGGTATCATGGGGCGCAAACATCTTCAGGAAAGGACGTTTCATGCCCACCGCAACCATCGCATACCTCGGCCCACAAGGAACCTATTCCGACGAGGCAGCCCGGCTGTTCGCCAAGAAAATGGGATGCGAAGACGCGCAGTTCGTGGAATGCCCCTCGTTCAACGAGGTGCACGAAGCGGTGGACCGCGGCCGTTGCGAATTCGGCGTGATGCCCATAGAGAACTCCCTCGAGGGCGTGGTCACGGCAACGCTCGATACCCTGGCATTCAAGGGCGGCGTGAGCATCATGGGCTCAACCGTGCTCGACATCCACCATTACCTGATGGTGCACCCCGAGTCGTCCATCGCCGACATCAAGACCATAGCAAGCCACCCGCAGGCATTGGCCCAATGCCGCCGCTGGCTGGATGCGCACTTCCCCGCCGTGCCCCGCCTTGCCGTTTCCTCTACCGCGGAAGGAGCACATAAGGCATCGGAAGACCCGTCGGTAGCAGGCATCTCAAGCAAGTTCGCCAGCGAGCTGTTCCATTGCAAGGTGGTGGAAGAGGGAATCGAGGACCATTACGGCAACCAGACGCGTTTCGTCCTTATAGCCCGCCAAGGCCACGAGCCCGCGCTTCGCAGCGATCACATGAAAACAACCCTGGCCCTTTCGCTTGCGGGCGACAAGCCGGGGTCCCTGCTCATGATCCTCTCCGAGCTGAACTATGCGAACGTGAACATCACCATGATCCAGTCCCGCCCCACCAAACAGGGCATGGGCGACTACCTGTTCTTCCTCGACATCGAGGGAACGCCGGAAGATCCAGCCATCAAAACCGCGCTTGATTGTCTGCGCCTGAAGCTGCGTGAGGTAAAGGTGCTGGGTTCCTACCCGGCCGAGTAGCCATGACGTAGAGCGGGCAACTTGCCGGCAAAGCCGAGCAGCGCCGGCCCGCACCCGGGAAAGCAACAACCCGCAGATCCCGCACAGCGCCCGGAAGGGCGCTGTTTTCATGCCCAACCGCATTACGCGCGGATAGCATTCAAAGCGTCGATGCCCTAGACGGCGCGATAGCGATTTCCATCTTTTGCGAAGAACCCCTCTTTCACCAAATCATCTGCAATAGATCGGGTAAGCTCCAGCTCGGGCTCGGGGCGGCCATGCGCTGTCTCGAACTCGAAGAGGGCAGCTTGCAGTCCTCCCAGGGAAACCTCGCGCTGCGCCAGCACCACACGCACCAGCTCGGCGCGCTTCTGACGGCGCGACCCCTCGAACGTGCTTTGGCGGGAATGATGCTTAGAGCGCCTGCTGGGGTTGGGCAACGTGGATTTCAGGTGGCTGCCGTAGTCGAGCAACGCATAATACCAACCCCGTGGGTCGTCCAAGCTGCAGGTACGTTGCACATGAGGGAAGATCTCCCGGTCGGGCACCTGCTCCCTTCCGGGGAAAAGCTCATGGAGGAACACGGTGCGCACGTTGGTTTCCAGGTAAACCTCAGGCTCGTTGTAGGCAAAGGCGCGAATGCCACCGGCTGTTGCCGGCCCGATGCCCGGAAGGGCAATCAGCTCCTCCCGCGAGTGCGGGAGCGAGCCGCCGTAGCGCTGCGAGCAAACCTCGGCACAGGATTTAAGGGCAAGGGCGCGGCGATTGTAGCCCAAGCCCTGCCACATCTCCAGCACCAACGAGGTTTCTGCGCTTGCCAGCGCATCGATGGTGGGAAACAGCTCCATGAACCTACCCCAGTACCTCTGCACGCGCGACACCTGGGTTTGCTGGAGCATGATCTCGGAGAGCATGACGGCATAGGGGTCGCGCGTGTTGCGCCAGGGAAGGTCCCGATAAAGGCGCCGTCCTTCCTCCCAAACCTTGGGAACAAGCGCCATTTCCTGCTCGGTAAGATCGCTTGACCAGGTACGATGGCTTTCCATCAACGCCTACCCGAACCTGATGGGCACTTTGCGCTTGAGCTCAGGGCACCCCGCAAGGCCCTACCAAGGGGCATGATGCCAGGGCAAAGCCCGCTGGCATGCAACGGTGCGGACGGCATGAGGGGCTACCCTTTCAGCAGGTCGTCGAAGTTGGAGGTTTCCCGGCGGAACTCCGCCACAGCGATGTCTTCCATGGTCCGGTACTCACAGGAATCAAGCGGCTGGAAGCTGGCAAGTCGCGCCATGACATCGTCGGAGGAAACCGCGCAAAACCTGCCCTTGGCCACGCTGTTCCGATAGGCTTCTTCCACCGCCTCGTTGGCCACCATGAAGATCTCGAAGCGCGAAAGCGTATGCGAGAACTCGACCATGCGCGAAACATCAAGGCCGCGAGCGGAAGGGTGCTGCGACTGCACTTCGCGCCAAATGGCACGGCGCTCGGCCTCGTCGGGAAGATCGACGTCGATCATGCGATAAGGGCCGATAAGCTCCCAGAAGAACGGGTCGATATCCTTCGGCTCGGAAGCGGATATCAAAACGGTTGCCTCGGGGCTGTCAAGGGCGGTCTGGATAAGGGCCAGGGCTTCGCGGGCGCCGCGGGAAAGCTGCATCTGGATCAGGCCCTGCACCGCCGACTCGGGCGTCGAGGTGTCTACCGCAGGGAAATCCCAGAGGTCGAGATCTTCCAGGATCACCGTGGTGGGTTCATCGAAGCCGGTGCGCTGGAGGCCCTGCAGGCGCGGCTTGAAGTCAGGCGATGCCATGACGCAAAGCACCACCTGCCCCTGCGCATTGTGGTCTAGACGCATGCGAACCGCCGGCATGCCAAGCTCACCAGCCGTGGCAACCATGAAGTAATTGGCGTCTTCGCGTGCAGGGCAGCGGAACATGAGCGTTCCCACGCCCGGCATGCCAGAAAGGCCATGGCGGCGGTTGAGCATCTCAAGGAACTGGGCGAACTCGGGATCACGCGAGCGGCCGATGCCCATTTCGCCCATAGCGCGGATAACGGCATCGAAGCCAACCAGGTTGCGGTAATCAAGCTTCTGCTCAGGCGCCGCCTCAGATTTCGCGGGGGCGAACTGCCCAAGGAACGCAGAGAGGCCGGGGAGGTTTGGAAGCTGGATCTGGCCCGCATCGGCAACAGGCTCGCTTTTGGGCGCATCTTCGGCAGGAGTGGGCTTCGGGGCAGGCGCGGGGGCCGGTTCGGGTGTTTTGCTTTCCTGGAATTCGCACAGGACATCAGGGGCGGCATCAAGCAGGTCCTGGTTCACCATGTCGGCCATGTCCTCGATGGCCTCACGGTCGAAGCCGTACTCCTCCAACTTGTCGAAGGCAAGACGCTGCAACTCATCGGCATGCTCGGTTACCTCGTCGGGATCCCAATAAGGCTCGAGCTTCTCGAAGATGTATTCGGCAAGGGAGCGTTGCTTGCTGCTCAACGCCAGCTCCCAGGCCTTCCCCATGCCCTTGAGCACTTCTTCGCCGGGAACAAGGTTCTCACTCAGTGCGCGCTCGTATGCGGCAAGGTAAAGATGGATGCCAAGGATGTTATCGCCCTGCTCCACCGCCAAGGCAGCACGCTTCAGGTACGCCTGGGAAGAATTGGAACGGCTGTCCTGGTACGGGGCGTTGCCGAAAGATCCTTCGCTCATCGTGGTGCACCTCCTAGGCACATAGATCCCTATCGAAAGAGGGATTCGCACTTGCTTATAAATGATGATTCTATAGCGCAACATCCCCTGCGGCAAAAATAGCATGACGGCTTCCGTCAAAATCCCATAGCAACCCGCAGACGGCAATGTGTTACGCAGGCTTTACCGCAGCACCACTATTTCCAGTCGAGCGTTTTCCAGCCATGCTCGGCGGCAGTGCGGCGAAGGGGGCGGTCGGGGCAAACGGCGAAGGCCTCCTGTGCGGCGGCGAGCAAGGTGCGATCGGAATGATGGTCGCCATAGGCATGGGTCAGCACCCAGCCGCCAACACCATAGCGCTCGTTGGCGCATTGCGTCAGGAGGGCCAGCTTCTGGCTGCCTTCCACCGGGAGCCCTTCCACGTTGCGCGTGTAGGAGCCGTTGGCATCAACTGCCATGCGGGTGGAAAGCTCGTGCGTGAAACCATGGTGCTCCATAGCCTCCAAGACGATAGGCTCGAACGTCGCGGAGACCACCCACACCTCACGCCCGCGGCTTAGGTGGGCGTTTATCTCCGAGTCCGCCTGGCTGCGGAAAATGGCTTCGAGCCGCTCGTTGTAGAATCGGCGCAAAAACGCATCCACCTCTTCACGGGGCCTGCCCTCGAAGGCAGAGAACACCGCACCGCGCACCCAACTCTCGTTCTGCGGGAGGCGGAACTTGTAGGCAAGCCCCCAAAGCCCGATCTTCAAGGAAATGCCCTTGCCCAGAAGCCCTTGCTTCATAAGGGAGGCGACAAGGATCACCGGCGAGTTGCCCGAGATGCAGGTTCCATCGAAATCGAAAACGGCGATTTCCACAGGCTTGTTATGAGGAGCTTCCCCCATCTCCGCATCCCTCCCATTTGTCTTGAATCAGTAGTGCCACTATACCGCAAGCGAAAGGCAGGCATTACGGTGCGAAACGAAGGTTGAACTTCGCAGGGCGCAAAAAAGGCCCGCCTTAGGCGAGCCTTCTAAGTTGCTGATGGCGGGATGTACGGGACTCGAACCCGCGACCTCCGACGTGACAGGCCGGCGCTCTAACCAACTGAGCTAACACCCCTTGCTGCGACAGCGATAGCTAGTATACAGGAAGCAGGAATCTTGGCAAGAAGAAATCCGAAAAAATTTTCGCCCTGTCGTTTCCGCAGGTCAGACTGCAACAACAGGGCAAATAGGGAACTAGATGCGCTTGCCCTTCTTCTTGCCGCCGGGCTTGGCGGAATTCCAGGCGACCTTTGCGGCCTGCTTGGCGATGGGCGCCGCCGCGTCCAAGGCGAACAGCGCGGCCTTCTTCGCCTTGGGGCCGACAAAAGCCGCAGCGGAACGCACCGCGGGCTTGCCGGCAACCTGCCCGGCAACCTCGGTTGCCTTGCCGCCCACCTTGCCCGCCAAAGCGGCCAAGCCGGCGATGTCGCCACCGCCCTCGAAGTACTCGATGGCGGCACGGCCGATGGCTTGCGTTCCCACATAGCCCATGGCACCCTTCACCGCCCAGCCAAGCACAGGAACCGCTCCGGAGATCTGGCGCGAGACGCTGCGGAAGAAGAACCCGTTCGCCAGCACCGCGGCAAGCTCCTTGACCCTTTCGGTGGAAAGCTCGTGACCGTAGGCCGCGGCGATCTGCAGCACCATCTTAGCCTGGTTAGCCGTCATGACGGGCATATCGGCGCCAGGAACGAAAACCACAACGCCGACGCCGGCATTCTGGAGCGCGGTGTTGCGGATGGACTCGTAGGCCAAGGGACGGCGCACAAAGGGATAGGCGATAGAGAACGCAAGGCGCTTCTCTGCATCAGAGCGTACGATCCACGTGCCGATCTTGTCGGCCAGGGAGGCCCGAAGCCCCCCTTCAAGGCTGCACCCGGGCTCTAGACCCACCAAGTCTTCGGCAGGAATGGGGTACCCTGAGGCATCCGCCGCCCGCTGAAGCGCCTCGCCGTCTTCGGCAACCACCAAGACAGCGGTTCCCCGCTCGCGGAAGCCAGCAGCGATCCGGCCCACTTCCGGGTTGGAGCCGGCCGCGATGACGGCAATGTCGGCCTGAACCGATGTATCGGGGTCCTGTGTGGGGAAATAGCTCACCATCACGCGGGAGTTAGGGGATTCGCTGTTGAAGCCGCTGCGGACAAAAACCTGGAATTCGCGGGAAGCCGTCTCGTCGATGAGGATATCGACGGAAACGGGAATGGCACAGGCTTTGTTGATGTCGATAGCCGCCGTAAGCAAGGCGGGGATATCAATAGGCAGCTTCATGGGATGACCTTTCGCTCAACGGCCGTTATGGACCCATACCGAGTTTATCAAACCGAGCATGACGAAGTTTACGATCATGAACGATGTTCCGTAGCTGATAAACGGCAACGGGATGCCGGTGATGGGCATCAGGCCGCAGTCCATGCCGATGTTCTCCAGGATATGGAACAGCCACATGCCCACAATGCAGATGACGATCACCGTTCCGAAAAGGTCGTTGGAGTTCCGCGCAACGCTGAGGGCAACCACCATCAGACCAAGGTACAGGGCAAGCAGCACCACAGCGCCCACGAACCCGAATTCCTCGGCCAGAACGCAGAACACGAAGTCGGTTGCGGCTTCAGGGAGGAAGCCCAGCGAAGACTGGGTTGCCTGCATGAAGCCCTTGCCCAAAAAGCCCCCGCTGCCGATGGCGATCTTCGCCTGCTGCAGGTTGTAGCCATCGCCAGAGGTGTCGTACGAGGAGTCCATGAATACCAGGAGGCGCTTCTTCTGGTATTCCTTCAGCAACACATCATGGCCGGCTATCTGGTCGAAGACAGGGTCGAGCAGCAGCACGCCCGCAACCAGCACAAC
The DNA here is from genome assembly GCA_963607675.1 of bacterium. Classification (GTDB taxonomy): domain Bacteria; phylum Actinomycetota; class Coriobacteriia; order Coriobacteriales; family Eggerthellaceae; genus Anaerotardibacter. The sequence continues at coordinate 10,172 of CAVDDI010000022.1, forward strand.
CAGCACGCCGATGGTGCCTACAAGGAAGCGCCAGTTCGCGCCGCCCACGATAAGGGCGAACGCGCCGATCATCAGGTACACGAGGCCAGTGCCCAGGTCGGGCTGCATCATGACGCACACGAAGGGCACCGCCATGATGAGCAGCGCCTTCAGGTACTCGCGCAGGTCGTCCATACGGCCGCCGTAGCGCGAAACAACCGATGCCGCCAGCAGCACCACCGTCACCTTGGCGAATTCACCCGGCTGCAGCTGGATGCCCACGTTGATCCATGAGCGTCCGCCGTTCACTTCCACGCCGATACCCGGAAGCAACGGGGAAAGCAGCAGCACGACGTTTATGACCAAGAACACCACCGTGTAGCCGGAGAGCACGTGGTAATCCAGGCGGCTCACCAAAGCCGCCAGCACAAGGCCGATGGCAACGCCCGAAAGCTGGCGGGCGAAGCTGTAGTCGGAGTCGGTGGCGGTTACCGAGAACTGGACCACCAGGCCATAGAGCACCAGCAACGCCGCAAAGGCGATGAAGGGAAGGTTCAGGTACTTGAACCTGCGCGGCTTGGTGGCCTTGGCAACGGCTGGATCCTGCCCCCTCAGCGAACTGATCTCATTCATTTGAGGCACTGCCGCTCACCGCCGTTCCGCTGATAGCCGTCATTTCCTCTTCGAAGCCGCCCGCTGCCGACTGGATAGCCGCGTCCATGACTTGGATGGCCACCGGCGCGCCCACTGTGCCGCCCGATCCGCCTTCCTCGACGCAGACAGTGAGGGCGAACTGCGGGTCTTCGTAAGGGGCGTACATAGAGAACCACGCCATGTCCTCCTTGCCCGCAACCTCAGCGGTACCGGTCTTGGAGGCGGAGCTCCATGAATAGCCGGATAGCGCCGAGGAAATGCTCGAGTTCTCGGTGGACACGCCGTGCAGGGCATCGCGGATGATCTTGAAGTTCGCCTCGGTGACGTCGGGTTTCGCATCTTCCACCGTATCGAAGCTCAATACCGTGTCACCCAGGGAGTTGCGGGCTTCCTTCAGCAGGTGCGGGCGAAGAAGCTTGCCGGTGGCGACGGCGGCGTAAGCGCGCGCAACCTGGATGGGCGTGACCAAGACGTAGCCCTGGCCGATAACCATGTTCGAGTAATCGCCCGGGAGCCACTGCGCTTCCTCGGGCACGTCCTTGAAGTATTCCTTCTTCCATGCCGGCGTGGGGATGCGGCCCTCGGATTCGCCGGCAAGGTCGACCTTGGTCGCAGCAGAGTAACCGAACTCCTTGATGAAATCCTGCATGGCCTCTTCGCCGATGGAGGCGCGGGCGTCGTAGAAGCTCTTCGCGATCTCATAGAACACCACGTCGCAGGAAACGACGATGCCCTGGCGCAGGCCAAGCCATCCATGGCCCGACTTCTGCCAGCACTTCTGGGCATACTCGGTGCCGAAACCCGTCCACGTGCCCTGGCAGTCCCACGTCTTGCTGCTGTCGGCAAAGCCGTAGGTAAGGCCCGCCAGGCCAGTGAAAGCCTTGAAGCACGATGCGGCCGGATAGGTGCCGGCGATGGTGCGGTTCATAAGCGGGTAATGGGATTCCTCGGTTTGGTAGGAGTCCCAAGCATCCTGCGAGATTCCGCCGATGAAGTGCTCCGGCTCGTAGGTGGGATAGCTGGCCATCGCCACGATGCCGCCGGTCTTCACATCGATGCACACGCACGATGCGGCGGTGCCGGTGCCGTTTTGCACGGCATCGGCCAGAAGGCGGTCGGCGACATGCTGCACCTTCGCGTCGATGGTCAGGTACACGTCGTTGCCCTTGGTGGGATCGGTCTCCCCCACCACCTGCTGCACAACGCCTGAAGCATTGGTTACCAAGACGCGCTGGCCATGGTCGCCCGCAAGCAGAGAATCGTAGGTTTGCTCGATGCCGCTCTTGCCCACCGCATCACCCGATTGGATATCGCGACCTTCGGCGGCATTGGCCAAATCGTCCTGCGAGGCCGTGCCGGTGTAACCCAGAAGATGCGCGGCCAAGGCGCCGTAGGGGTACGAGCGTGTGGTGCGTATCTGGGTGGTGATGCCGGGGAAGGCATCCCGATGCTCGGAGATGAAGGCAATGTCGCGCAGCTTCACATCGCTTGCCACCACTCGTTGGCTCTGAGCGCCCGACGTGGAGTCGGAGATTCGGGCATGCACCACCTCGTAGGGGATGCCCAGCAGCGAAGACAAGCGCAGAAGCACATCGTGGTCCTTCACCACATCGGCGTCGGCAAGCACGGTTTGCACCTGGCGGTTCGACACCAGGGCGATGCCGTTGCGGTCGTAGATGATGCCGCGCGGTGCAGGCGTGGAAACCGTGGTGTATAGGTTGGCATCGGCCTCTTCGCTGTAGCTTGCCGCATCGATGACCTGCAGGCCGAAGAGCTTGGCGGTAAGCGCCGCGAACACGCCGCCGATGAGCACGCCCACCGCCACGAAGCGGCTGCGAAGGCCGCTTGCAGCAGCCGGCCCCCCGACGGAAGAGGCGATGTTGGGCGCGCTGCCCTGGGAGACCTTGGGCGTTTCGGCCGCAATGCCCACCGAGGTGACCGAGCGCACGCGCATACGCTCCCGGGCGCGCGACTGCGCAGAGTTGGCGCGCACGCGGAAGACAACGGCAAGGATAACGCCCAGGAACAGCAGGGCGGCAATGGTGGTGAGTATGGCAGAGAGCACTGCTAGCTCACCGCCTAACGGAAGCGTCCAGCAGTGGGTACCTGCCACGCATCGTTGGTGGATTGCGCAAACGGCAGGCGGCGCATGATAACGAAGAGCAAGATGGCGATAAGGGAATTGAGCACGGTGGAGGGGATGACGCGCTGCACAAGCAGCTCGAAGAACGACCCCTGATAGCCCAGGACCATAAGACCGATGACGAACACCAGCTCGAAGGCGAAGATGGTAACCGCCAAAGCGATAGCCGGCATGGCCATGGTGGTGTCATCGAGCACCTCGAAGGCACGCGAAAGGCAGAACACGGCAACAAGCAGGAGCAAGGAGGTAAGGCCGATGGGCGTGTACAGCAGCAGATCGGCTATGAGCCCCAAGACGAACGCATAGACATATGTGGTGTCGGCACGGCGCATGATGGAGAGCACCAGGACGAACGGCACGATGAAGCTCGGCACCACGGAGAAAACCGCAAGTATCGGAGCGAAAACCACCTGAACCAAAACGATGACGACAGAGAAGATAAGGGGCAGCAACCATTCGCGCATCACAGCTACTCGCCTCCGTTCGAAGCACTATCCGTATCGGAACCTGAATCAGCAGCCGAAGACGAGCCCAGCGCACTGGGGCTGACCGCATTGATGACGGTACTCGCCGCGTTGGCGTCGGCGGAAGCGGCAGCTTCGCCGCCCATGCCCAGGACCACCAACACCTCGCTGACGTTGGCGAACGAGGCATTGGGGGAAATGACGATGGTTCGCGTGGCATCGCCCTGGCGCTGTTCCACCTTGGAGACCACGCCCACAACCAGCCCACGGAAGTAACCGCCGCCCAGGCCGGTGGTAACTACCGCCTCGCCTTCCTGCACATCGGTGCCCTCGTCAACGCCCTTAAGGTAGAGCGTACCCTCTACCGAACCGTTGAGGATGCCCTCTGCACGGGAGTTCTGCAGCATCACCGCAACGCCGCTCTGGGCATCGTTGAGCAAACGCACCTGGGAAGAATACGTTGAAACCGAGATTATCTGGCCGACCACGCCCGTAGAGCCCATAACGGGCAAACCGGCCTTGGCCCCAGATGCCTCGCCCACATCGATGGTGATGATGCGGTCGTACGAGTCGGATGAATAGCCCGTGACATGAGCGGCTATAGACGAGAAACCGTATGCATCATGCAGCCCCAGCAACGATTCGAGGCGGGTTGCCTCTTGACGGTATTCCTCAAGCTCAACCACCATCTGGGAAAGCGTTGCGTTGCTTTCCTTCAGCTGGCTCATGGTTTGCCCGTCGGCGGTAAGGTCTTCGATGGAAGTGGACGCAGATGCCGCAAGGGAGCC
>CAVDDI010000023.1:0-14008 GCA_963607675.1 bacterium
CGACTAGTACCGCGTAGGGCAGATCCACCGGGGGCGCGAGGTGGTCCGCAACCCCCACATCATCGTCACGAACCTCGATCAGAACAGCGTGGTGTTCGGCGGAGACGACAAGCTGCGCGGCGCCATCGACGAAGCGGTTGAGCGCTATGCGCCCAAGATCGTCTTCGTGTTCGCCAGCTGTGCCAGCGGCATCATAGGCGATGACATCGATGCCACCTGCGCCGACAAGCACGATGAATACCCCGACACCATCATCGTCCCCATCCATTGCGAGGGCTTCAAGTCGAAGGTGTGCGCTTCCGGGTTCGACACGGCGTTCATATCCATCAGCAAGTACGTGCTTCCCGAGGAAAAGCAGGAAACGGAGCCAGGGCTCGTCAACCTGTTCGCCCCTGTTTCCATTTCCTATAAGGACCAGTGCGAGATGGAACGTATGCTGGGGCTTTTGGGGTGCCACGCGAACTACATCCCGTTCTTCAGCTCGGTTGAGAAGATGCGGCGCATCCCTGCGGCCCAAGCCTCCACTTCGATCTGCAAGGTGTTCGCGGATGAGTTCATGCGACAGCTCGAGCAGGACTACGGCATCCCATACTCGCATACCGTCATGCCCATCGGCCTGCGCAACACCGACCTGTGGTTACGCGGCATTGCCAAGGCGGTGGGGAAAGAGGCCGAGGCGGAAGCCATCATAGAGCGGGAGCACAAGCGCATAGAGCCGCTGGTCGCCGAGATCCGTGAGCGCCTGCAGGGAAAGCGCGTGTTCATCTGCGGCGGCACGGGGCGCTCGTTCGCCGCGGCGGCGCTGGTGGGAGACCTTGGCATGGAGCTGGTGGGCTTGGAAACGCCCACGTACGACCAAGATGCCCAGGACGATATCGAGTACTTGAACGGCATCCACAGGGAATTTGTGGTGGATATCGCCAACATGCAGCCGTTCGAGCAGGTGAACCTGGTGAACAAGCTCAAGCCCGACTGCTTCATCGGCGTGCCGACCTGGGCTGCGAAGCTGGGCGTTCCCACTACCCACGTACTCGATTTCAAGCGCCCCACCATGGGCTATGACGGCATCGTGTATTTGGGGCGCAAGATGGCCGACCAGCTGGAGAATCCCGGCTTCAACAAGAAGCTCTCCCAGCATGTGAAGCTTCCGTACCGCGATGCGTGGTACGCGGAAAACGCCTTCAAATTCATCAACCTGTAGCGGAAGGGTGCGGAAACAATGTCCAATACGGTAGAGAACCCTCGCGGCGGCTGCGTCCTTGCCGGCGTGAACAATGCGCTGGAGCCCCTGCACCATGTATGCCCGATCCTCCATTCCGGCCCTGGTTGCTGCATGCAAACCACCTACGGCGAGCAGCCCAACGGCGGCAATCGCGAATGGAGCTACATCGCGGGCATCTCGCTGCCCTCATCGAACATGCTGGAACGTGAAGTGGTCTTCGGTGGCGTAGACAAGCTCAGGTCAACGGTGGAAGGTGCGCTTGAGGTCATCGATGCCGAGGCCTACTTCATCCTCACCGGTTGCACGGCAGGGATCATCGGCGACGATGTGGTTGCGGTGGCCGAGGAGTTCCAGGCCCAGGGCAAGCCGGTCTATGCCATAGAAACGCCCGGCTTTGCAGGCGATTCCAATCTCGGTTACGAAGTGGCATGGAATGCCCTTATCGACCAGGTGGTGGAAGAGCCCAAGGAAAAAGACCCTAAGCTGGTGAACCTCTTCGGCATCATCCCCTTCCATGACCCGTATTGGTCGGGCAACCTCGAAGAGCTCGCCCGCCTGCTTGAGCGCCTAGGGTTGCGCGTCAACACCTTCTACACACGCCATCAGGGCATAGGGGAAGTGCGCCGCTCCTCGGAGGCAGCCCTCAACATCATCGTGAACCCGTGGCTGTTCAAGGGTCCCGCAAAGAAGTACGAAGACCGGTTCGGAGTGCCCAGCTATCGTTTCAGCGGGCTTCCCATCGGCGCAACCGAGGCAACGCTGTTCCTGCGCGAGGTTGCGCAGAAGCTGAGCATCGACGAGCAGCTCGTCGAGCGCGTTGTGGCCGAGGAGGAGGATTATGTGTACTCATACTTGGCGCAGATCGTCGGCGCAGTGTCATGGAAGCGGTTTGCCGTGGTGGCCGATGCGAATGCCGCCATCGGCTACACGCGCTACCTGGCCAACGACATGAGCTTCACCCCCGAGCTGGTCATCGTCACCGATCCGATGTTCCGCCCCGCCGACAAGGAACGCATCACCAAGCGCCTCACTGAACTGGAATACGCCCGCCCGCCCAAGGTCCTGTTCCTCGGCGACCAGTACGAGATAAACAAGGTGCTGCATGCCAACGACGAGATGACCCTGCTCATAGGTTCGAGTGCCGAATACGAGATAGGCTGCGAAAAGGATGTGCAGTTCATCCAGGCGGCTTTCCCGCTGAAGGACCGCTTGGTGCTGAACCGCACCTATGCGGGCTATCGGGGGAGCCTCACCTTCACCGAGGACATCTACGACAACCTGTGATGGCTGGGTTGCGTTGATGGGGATGCCTGCTATACTGCAAAGGCTGTTTTAATTCACATGCATGGGGGACTTGCGTCCGCCAGTGGCTGCAGAAGGCAGTTGCGGGCAAGGGGAAGATCCTGTGCAGAGGCACAACGAATGGAGAAAGAATGTCCAAGATCACTGTACAGACCCTGCTCGACGCAGGCACCCACTTCGGTCATCAGACCCGTCGCTGGAACCCCAAGATGAAGCCCTTCATCTTCGGTAACCGCGGCGACATCTACATCATCGACCTCAAGGAGACCATGTACGGTCTCGACGCTGCCTACACCGCAGTTTCCCGCTGCGCCGAAAAGGGCGGCACCGTGCTGTTCGTCGGCACCAAGAAGCAGGCCCAGGAATCCATCGCCGAGGCTGCCAACCGCTGCGGCATGCCTTACGTCAACGCCCGTTGGCTCGGCGGCATGCTCACCAACTTCACCACCATCCGCTCCCGTGTTCAGCGCATGGAAGAGCTTGAGGGCATGGAAGCAGACGGCCGCATGGCCCTCCTGCCCAAGAAGGAGCAGATCCTGCTGAAGAAGGAGCTCGCCAAGCTGCAGACCAACCTCAATGGCATCCGCAACATGAAGAAGGTCCCCGACATGATCTTCATCATCGACACCAACCGTGAGCAGATCGCCATCCACGAGTCCCATCGCCTCAACATCCCCGTTGTCGGCACGCTCGACACCAACTGCGATCCCGACGATGTCGATTTCGGCATTCCCGCAAACGATGACGCCATCCGCTCTGTCCGCCTGCTCTCCGAGTTCGTGGCAGACGCCGTCATCGCAGGTACCGGTGCTCCGGTCACCGTCGAGGAAATGGCTGCTCCCGAGGCTCCCGCAGCCGAGGCTGCTCCGGCAGAGGCCGCAGCTCCCGCAGCTGAGTAAGCTCACCAACCCATAGCAGTTTCTCCCTGTCCCATTGCGGGGCAGGGTTTTCTATCGAAAGGAATTACCATGGCAGAAATCACCGCAGCTCTCGTCAAGGAACTCCGCGAGATGACCGGCGCTGGCATGATGGAATGCAAGAAGGCCCTCGTAGAGGCTGAAGGCGAGCTCGAGAAGGCCGTCGACGTCCTGCGCACCCGCGGCCTTGCCGCCGTTGCCAAGAAGGCCGGCCGTGCCACCAACGAGGGCACTGTCCTGGCCCTCGTCTCCGAGTGCGGCCATGCAGGCGCTCTCGTCGAGCTCAACTGCGAGACCGACTTCGTTGGCATGAACGACAAGTTCAAGGCCTACGCAGAGAAGATCGCTCAGGCAGTGCTCGCCAACAAGCCCGCCGACCTCGATGCCCTGAAGGCATCCCAGATCGACGGCGAAACCGTCGAGGCCGTCGTCACCGACGCCATCCACACCCTGGGCGAGAACATCCAGCTTTCCCGCTTCGCTCTTTCCGAGCAGCCCGAAGGCGCCGTTGCCTCCTACATCCACGGTGGCGGCAAGATCGGCGTCCTGGTCGAGTTCAAGCTGGGCGACGCCTCTATCGCTTCCAACGACGACTTCAAGAAGTACGGCCGCGACATCGCAATGCAGGTTGCTGCCGCAAGCCCCGTTTCCGCAACCCGCGAGTCTGTCGACCCCGCTGTCGTAGAGCACGAGATGGGCATCTACAAGGCTCAGGCCGCCGAGTCCGGCAAGCCCGAGAACATCCAGGAGAAGATCGCTACCGGTCGCCTGGAGAAGTTCTTCAAGGAGAACTGCCTTACCGAGCAGGCGTTCGTGAAGAACCCCGACCAGTCCGTGAACGACTACACGGCAGAGGTCGCCAAGTCCCTTGGCACCACCATCGAGGTTGTTTCCTTCACCCGCTTCATGCTTGGCGAGTAAGCAAACCGCATAAGGCTTCCGCAAGCCCTTCCAGAGGTTTTGGGTAGATCCCGCTTCTGGAGGGGCTTGCTGTCATAATAGGGAAGGTTGTACGCGGTCGTAATGTATCGGGTTGCGTGCAGCATCCAGGGGATAGCATCAACAGATTGGATGCAAGGGAATGTCTGAAGAAGTGATCATCGCCCGCGAAACGAAGAACGTGGCGGGTACCGTACATATCGGCGGCGCGAAGAACTCCGCCTTGAAGCTTATCGCGGCATCTATGCTCGGTCGGGGCGAAACCACCTTGGCCAACGTTCCCCATATCTCCGATATCGAGATCATGTGCGAGGTTCTGCGCAGCCTTGGTGCCACCGTTGAATGGGGTAACCATTCCCTTGTCATCGATACCAAGGATGCCGAAGGCTACAACACTCCCTACGAACTGGTGTCGAAGATGCGCGCAAGCATCTCCATCCTTGGTCCCCTTATCGGGCGTTTCGGCCGTGCCCGCGTTGCCATGCCCGGCGGCTGCAAGATCGGCGCCCGCAAGATAGACATGCACCTGAAGGTCCTTGAGGCCATGGGCGTCGAGTTCGAGAACAGCCATGGCTACCTGTATGCCTCCACCCCGAACGGGTTGCATGCAGCCGATGTCCTGCTCGAGTTCCCCAGTGTGGGCGCAACCGAGAACATGCTTATGGCCTCGGTCGTTGCCCCGGGCACCTCGGTCATCGACAATGCCGCGCGCGAGCCCGAGATCGTCGATCTTGCCAACATGCTCAATGCCATGGGTGCCCAGGTGGAAGGTGCCGGGTCTCCCACCATCACGGTGAAGGGCGTGCCGTTGTCGCAGATGCATCCCTGCTCGCATACCACGGTGGGCGACCGTATCGAGGCAGGCACGTTCCTGACTGCCGGTGCCCTGTTGGGCGGTCCGGTAACCGTGAAGGGCATCGATCCCTCTTTCCTTCGCATGGCCCTCATGAAGCTTGAGCAGATGGGATGCGAGGTCTTCACCGCGGAAGACTCCATCACCGTTTCCCGCAGCCAGCCCCTGCGCGCGACCGACATCCAGACTTTGCCCCATCCGGGTTTCCCCACCGATCTTCAGGCTCAGTTCATGCTGCTTGCCTCTTTTGCTGACGGCAACTCCGTTATCTCGGAGAACATTTTCGAGAACCGCTTCATGTTCGCCAGCGAATTGAACCGCATGGGCTCCCGCATCACGGTGGAAGGCCATCATGCGTTGGTGCAGGGTGTTTCCCGCCTTGAGGGCGCCCCTGTTTCTTCCCCAGACTTGCGCGGCGGCGCGGCGTTGGTTATCGCCGGTCTGGCAGCTGAAGGGGAAACGATCGTCCACGATATCCATCACATCGACCGTGGCTACGAAGACTATGTTGGCAAGCTGGCCGGCATCGGCGCCAACGTCGAGCGCGTAGAGCTTTAGGCGGACTTTATGGCTATCAGGGGGAACAGGGGTTCTCACGGCCGGCACGGCTCCAACAGGCGATCCATGCGCCGCAGCTCCGATTGGTCTTCTTCGGTCATCGGCTCTCATGCTTCGGGCGCCCGCGCCCCTCAGCGCGACCCGCGGCGTACGGTGCGTCCTCGTGTTGCCACGCCGCCCTCGTCTCGTCGCACGGGCGAGGTGCGTCAACTTCATCTGCAATCCGACTCGGTGGGCGAATACCAACGAGCGCGGTATGGGTCGGGGCGTTCGCGCACGGCTGCCACCATGCGCCGCAGCGATCATGCCAACCGTATAGCCCTCGTGGTCTGCATCGCCCTGGTCATCGCCATCGCCTTCGGTTTGGGCACTTGCGCATACCGCAGCTCGCTCACGTCTTCGATGGCCCTCAACGATGACGCCGTCACAGGCCAGCTGGTGTCCGCCAGCTCGGATTCGGTCACGTATACGCTCGTAACGGGTATAACCGGCGACGGAACCTCTTCCGAGACGGCCAGCTTCGTTGCGGTTCTCAGGCTCGACCCTCAGGGTGGCACGGCTTCGCTGCTCAATATCCCCAGCAACATCTCCGTTTCCTACAACACCTCTTCCGGCGAAGAGGGTACCATGCTGCGCGATGCGCCCCATGTCAAAGACGAGGGTGAGTTGGTGAAGCAGGTTTCCTCGCTTATCGGCAACGACATCAACCATTACGTCCGCATCACCGACAAGGGCTTTGCCTCGCTGGTCGATTCCCTTGGCGGCCTTGATGTGAACGTGGGTCAATATGTCGACGATCCAACGGTGGGTACTTCAGTACTCGACCCGGGCCAACAGGTGCTCAGCGGCAAGCAGGCGCTTGCGTATGTGAGCGCGAAGAACTACACAACGGGTTTCTCTCAGCGTGCATCGGTTCAGAACGAGGTGTTCTATGCCTTCGCCAATGCCGTAGAGGAAAAGGGTGGCCTGGATTTCGCGATGAGCGCTGACACCATAGCAAGCTGCATCAAAACCGACCTAAGCTACGACGACATGTCGAAGATGGCCAAGGCATTCCAGAACGCCGAGTTCCATGCGGCAACCGTTCCCGGCAGCCAAACGGGGTCTGGCTCCAAGACGTACTGGTCGGTAAGCTCTTCCAAGGCAAGTCAGGTTTACGGCAAGTTCAAGTCCGGCGAGGACATGGACATCACGGTGGACACCAGCGGTGTCGACAAATCAGGTGTATCGGTCGTCGTGCTCAATGGCGCAGGTGCCGATGGATACAGCGCCCAGGCCGCCTCTGTGCTCTCGGAAGCTGGTTTCAGCATCACCGAAACAGGAAATGCCGAGTCGTTCGTCTACGACGAAACGCTTGTCATCTACCGTTCAAGCGAAGACAAGACCGCCGCAGAGGCCGCTGTTCAAGCCCTCGGTGTCGGGCGAGCGGTTTCCGCCGGGGTTTACTACAGCCTTTCCACCAACCTTCAGGTCGTGGTGGGCAAGGACTGGACTTCGCATGTTTGATCCGGTTGCGTATATCAACGAACCCCGATGGCGCAGCATGAGCCTGGGGCTTGAGCGCATCACCGAATTGCTGGAACGCCTGGGGAACCCGCAGGACCGCTTGCGCTTCGTCCACGTTGCCGGCACGAATGGCAAGGGGTCTACCTGCGCGTTCGTTTCCAGCATCCTGCAGCAGGCGGGTTATCGGGTGGGACTGTTCACCAGCCCGTACATCGAGCGTTTCGAAGAGCGCATCCGCGTCGATGGCTCCGAGATCAGCCGCGACGACCTCGTTTCCGCAACGCTTCGCGTCCGTGAGGCTGCCGAGGCCATGGATTCCCATCCCACCGAATTCGAGCTGATGACCGCTGTTGCCTTCGAGCATTTTTCCCGCAGGGAATGCGACATCGTCGTGTGCGAGGTCGGGCTTGGCGGCAGGCTCGATTCGACGAACGTCATCGCGTCGGTTGACGTGTGTGCGTTCGCACCGATCTCGTATGACCATTGCGCGATGCTGGGAAGCACCCTTAGCCAGATAGCGTCCGAGAAGGCGGGCATCCTGAAGAAGGGCGCCATCGCCGTAAGTGCCCCCCAGGAACCCGAGGTGCGTGAGGTCCTCGATGCCCGCGCTTCCGAGCTCGATGTGCCTCTTCGCTATGTCGATGCTTCAGCTATCGCTGGGGAAAACGAGCGCTTCTCGTTTGAGGGGCTTTGCGGCCTCTCCGTTCCCCTCCAGGGGTCCTATCAGCTCGTCAACGCGTCGTTGGCCGTGCTTGCCTGCCGAGCATTGGCTGAAAAGGGGTGGGATATCGACGAGTCGTCCATCCGGAACGGCCTAGCGGCCGCGTCATGGCCTGGTCGTTTCGAGTTCTTGGAGCATGATCCCGATGTCATAATCGACGGGGCCCACAATATCCATGCCATGCGCGCCTTGGCCCACGAGCTTTCCGGCCGCTACCGAAAAGGCTCAATAGTGTTCGTGGTGGGCGTCATGGCCGACAAGGACTATGCCCCCATGCTCGAACTGCTTGCTCCTCTGGCCAGCTCCTTCGTGTGCTATACGCCCGACAACCCCCGTGCCCTTCCGGCAGGCAAGCTTGCAGAAGCAGTGCGCAAGGCCATCGGCTCGGCGGGCTCTTCGGTCCAGGTGGGAGTTTTCCGGGCCTCAACGCCGGGTGCTGCCGTATCCCGCGCACGTGCGTTGCGCCAGGGTGGTTTGCCGGTATGCTGCTGCGGCAGCCTTTATGGCATCGCCGCCCTGAAAGGGGCATGGCATAGCTAGTCCCACCAGCGGCTACCCTGTGCGCATTTGGTGGGCATGTCTTGCTGTGCGTGTGCCGGACCAAGGCGGCGTATATACTTTCAGCCGTTGATAGTATCCCGAAAGGGCTTGGGCGGCGCCAAGTTCTGAACCTGGTCAGGTCCGGGAGGAAGCAGCCATAAGGGGCCTCTGACGAGCGCCCGGGCCTTTTCGGGATACTTGCTTTCGCCGGTCTTACGACCGGCGAATCTTGTATAGGGGCGTTTTTACATTTGTTTCAGATTCCCGTTGGGGAACGGAAAAGCGAAAGGGAACCATGGAAATAATCGACTTCATTCTCGGCCTCCTGCATGACCCTCGCGGTGCCATCGCCGGCTGGATCGTTTCCCTTGGCGCTGTGTGGGTCTATACCCCCTTGTTCCTTATCGTGTTCATCGAAACCGGCCTGGTGTTCTTCCCCTTCTTGCCGGGCGATTCCCTCCTGTTCGCCGCAGGCGTGTTCTCGGCCGATGGTGGCGGGTTGAACCTTGCGGCAACGCTCATCGTGTTCTACGCGGCGGCTATCCTGGGCAACACCTCCAACTATTGGATAGCCCGCTTCTTCGGTTCCCGCATCATCGACTCCGGCAAGATCAAGTCGCTCACCCCCGAACGGATGGCTAAGCTCGACCACTTCTTCGAGAGATTCGGCGGCCTCACCATCGTCATCACGCGTTTCATGCCGTTCTTCCGCACGTTCGCCCCCTTCATCGCGGGTACCGGCCACATGAATTTCGGCAAGTTCACGCTGTTCAATGCAATCGGCGGCATTTCCTGGGTTTCCCTGTTCGTGTTGGTTGGCTACTTCTTCGGTGGGGTGCCGTTCGTCCAGACCCATTTCGAGGTCATCGTCCTCGGCATCGTCGCCGTCTCCGTCGCCCCGGCGTTCATAGGGGCCATAAAGGCTGCGCTTTCTTCCCGTAAAAGCGGTAAGAGGGAATTCGAGGTGGCATCTGCGGCAGATGCCGAGCGCATCACCCGTGCAAAGCACGCCCGTTCCGACGAAGGCGCCCCGCTCGATTAGGTTCGTCTAAAATACCTACTCGGGTTCTTTACTGTTCTCGCATCTGTGAAGGTGCTTGTGTTCGAAGGCTCGAGTATCCCTCGGCCTTCATATAAGGAGGCTCTGCGATGGAAGCCCTGTACCGCAAATACCGTCCTTCGACGTTCGCCGACGTTGTTGGGCAAGAGCATATCGAGCGCACGCTGAAGAACGCCATCGAGCAGGGCAAGGTGTCCCATGCTTACCTGTTCTGCGGTCCGCGCGGCACAGGCAAAACCACCACGGCTCGAATCCTTGCCAAGGCGCTGCTCTGCAAGAACGGCCCCACCACCGAGCCCGATGGCACGTGCGAGGAATGCCAGGCTATTGCCCAGGGTGCTCACCCCGACGTCTACGAGCTCGATGCCGCAAGCCGTACCGGCGTTGAAAACGTGCGCGAGGAGATCATCAGCCGCGTAAGCTATGCCCCAACTCGTGGCAAATGGAAGGTCTACATCATCGACGAGGTGCATATGCTCTCGACGGCGGCCTTCAATGCCCTGCTGAAGACTATCGAAGAGCCGCCGGACCATGTCGCCTTCATCCTCTGCACCACCGACCCGCAGAAGGTTCCCGAAACCATCCAATCACGTTGCCAACGGTTCGATTTCCACCGCATCTCGATCGAATCCATCGTTTCCCGTTTGGGCTCGGTTTGCGTTGGGGAAGGAGTCGAGTTCGAACCTGAGGCCCTTGAGCTCATCGCGCACCGAGCGGAAGGCGGGATGAGAAATGCGCTTACCACGCTCGAGCAGCTCATCGCCTTCGATGCTGGCAAGGTGACGCTTGCGGGCGCGCAGAACCTGCTGGGTACCCTCGACGATACCGACCTTTCGGAAATCGTCGAGGCGATCGGCAAGCGGGATGCCGTCGCCTGTTTCAACTGGCTGGGTAATTACGTTGAAACCGGCGCCGACCTGGCCCAATTCGTCCAAGACCTTGCGGAGTATGTGCGCACTATGTACCTGCTTTCATTGGCGGGTCTCGATGTTGAGCTCCAGGTAAGCAACGCGACCCGTAAGGCGATGGAAGGCCAGCTGCCCCTTTTCGGCGAAGACCGTCTTGCGCGCATGCTTGCGGTGCTGGGAGATGTTTCCCGTGAGCTGCGTACGGCCAGCAACCCCCGTCTCGTGTTCGAGATCGCCCTTACGCGCCTTGTGCGTCCCGAGTCGGACTTGACGCTCCAGGCTTTGGCGGAACGGGTAGAGGAACTGGAGCGTAAGCTTGCCGGCTTGGCTGCCGCACCTGCCGTGCAGCAGGGCCTCCCTGTTGGCTCCGTTGCGCCTGCGCCGTCTGTGCCTGCCCCATCTGCTGCTTCGGCCAATGGGCAATCTGCGTCGGCGCCCGTGCCTTCGGTAGCGCCCGGTGTCCAGCCTGCGCCTTTGCTGGAGCAGTCGCAGGGCGCCTCCAGGGCCTTCGCCCCTGCAACCACGCCCGCCTCGGCGGACCGGCGTGCCGCAGCCGATCCGTCAATGGCGCCTCGGCTTGCTCAAAACGGGCATGTCCCCGCGCCAGCCCCGGCCTCTTCAACGCCGCAACCTGCCCAGCAGCCTGCCGCCCCCGCCGTATCTGCCCCCGTCCCTGCGCCCGCTCCCCTCGATGCCGCTGCTTCTGTTCCCGCCCAGGGCGCTGCAGCGATGACGGCTTCGATCGAGGTTTCCAACCCTGCGGCTCTGCAAAGGTTCTGGCGGTCCGTTACCTCGACGTTGCGCAAGGTCAATCCCGCGCGCGGCGTGCTGTTCATGAATGCCAAGGTGTTTGCCGAACCCAACGGCAAGGGCATCGTGGTCCAATTCGGCAAAGACGGCGGTTTCGCCTACAATGCCGCCCAGAAAACCGAGGTCCAGGAGCTTCTTGCGAAAACCATCGCTCAGGTTGCCGGCGGCATGGTTCCGTATCGTCTGTCCATCGAGGGAGGGGCGCCCTCGGCTGTGCCGGCTGTTTCGGTTCCCGCTCCCGCTCAGGCTGCCTCTTCGCGGCCTGAGGCGCCTGTTTCGCCAGCACGCCCCCTTGCGCCCGCCCGGTCGGCGCAGCCGGTCGCCCCGTCTGCCATCGATGCTGCACCTAGGGAACAGGAGCCTCGCTGGCGGCCGCCCGCTGCGGCCGATGCGCCGATCCCCGGGGGAGCGGCCTCCCGCCCTGGTGACTCGCAGACGGCCCCTGCTTCTGCCGATCAGCGTCCTGCGCTGGATTACGATCCGGTTCCCTACGATGAGGTCCCCCTTGATGTGTACGGGGCAAGCGTGCCTGAAGAGCTCGACGATGAAGGCTACGATACCGCTTCTCCGCGCTCCGCAGCCTCCGCTCCTGTCGCGTCACCTAAGGGTGCCCCCTCCATCGCGCAGTCTCTTGCCGAGCCTGCCACGCGGGCCGGTCGGGCCCCCTCGGCGGCACCGGCCGAACCTGCTTCTGAGGGAATGTCGGGCGCTTCCCCTACGGGCGGCAGCGAAGTCGATCAGATCAAGAGCATCCTCACCAACAGCTTCGGGCCCGGCGTAAAGTTCGAGGAGCTGCCTGAGTAGCGCGCCCTTTTCGATACAATGCTAACGACAGTCACGCACAGGAACGGCCCGCACAAGCGCTTCGCGAAAGGCCTTTGCGCGCCCTGTGAAAAGGAGAACCAATGGGAATGAACATGCAGCAGATGATGCGCCAGGCGCAGAAGATGCAGAAGGAGCTTCAGAAGGCCCAGCAGGAAATCGCCGAGATGACCTTCACCGGCACCGCCGGCGGCGGTATGGTTACCGCAGTTGCCCGCGGCGACATGAGCATCGAATCCATCTCCATCGAGCCCGACGCCATTGATCCAGAAGATGCGGATATGCTGCAGGATATGGTCGTTGCCGCGGTCAACGAGGCGCTTCGCGGCGTCGACCAGATGAGCAACGCCCGCATGTCCTCGGTCACCGGCGGGATGAACATCCCCGGCATGAGGTAACCGTTCGGCATGAACGCCTCTTCGGCAATCCAAAAGCTGCTCGATGAGTTCGAGCGCCTTCCGGGTATCGGCCCCAAGTCGGCCCAGCGCATAGTGTATTGGGTGCTCAACCAAGATCGAACGGATGCCCTGCGTTTGGCCGATGCGATAGTCGAGGTCAAGGACAGCGTTCATTTCTGTTCCCGGTGCTTCAACTACGCGCAAGGCGATCTGTGCGATATCTGCGCCTCTTCGAAACGGGACCACTCGGTTATCTGCGTTGTCTCGGAACCACGCGATATCCCCCCGATCGAGCGCACCGGCTCCTTTTCGGGTGTCTATCATGTCCTGGGCGGCGCGCTTTCCCCGTTGGAGGGTGTTGGGCCGGACGATCTGCGTATAGCAGAGCTTATGGCCCGCTTGAACGACTCCTCTGTTGAAGAGGTGATCCTTGCCACGAACCCCAACATAGAGGGGGAAACAACGGCAAGCTACCTGGCCCGGCTCATCAAACCGCTTGGGGTAACCGTTTCCCGCTTGGCAAGCGGCTTGCCCGTTGGAGGCGACCTTGAGTTCGCCGACGAGGTCACGCTTGGCAGGGCAATCGAATCACGCCATACGCTATAGAAGGCGAAAGCCAGCGGTAGAGAAAAAGGCCGCCCTCGTTTCCAGGAAGCGAGGGCGGCCTTTTCGCTATTGGCTACGGCAGGGGATCGACGGCGCGAAAGGTCAGTTGGCGTGCTCGTCTATGTAGGAGCGGATGAAGCCGGGAACCTCGGACTGGTCGATGCTCAGCACGATGGAGAGCTCGCCGTAAACGCGTCTTCTGGCATCGTCGAGCAATCGCTTGTAGGTAAGGGATGCGCCATGTTTCTTGCTTTCCTGCTCGGCAATGCGCGCCTGCATCGACTTGCATACCAAGAGCAGCGAGAGGAAGTCGTTCGAGCGGATAAGCTTACGGAAGTGCTCAAGCACCAAATGGGAATTGGTGTCTTGGTAGTTATCGGGTTCCATGCCGATGGATTCATCAAGCGCATGCAACGCCTCGCTCTTGTGGAGCACGGGGCGAAGCTCTTCGTTCCTTGAGTGGGGGACGTACGCCTTGCCCAAGCGCTTTTCGAGCGGAGCAAGGATGTAATACAGATCCAATTCGTCTCCGGCAAGGGAAACGTGGGCGTTGTTTTCCAATACTTGGCAGATTCCGAGGGAAGAGTAGATAACGTATTCGCCAACCTGATAAGGCATATCGGCCTTCTTTCAAACAAAACTAAATCGATCATATACCTATAGATATGGAGCATGCCTCCATAAATCCATAAGTGGTACCTCACGAAGCGGCTCCCTGAGCAGGCAGAATGGAACGGAATGTTCCTGCAGGGTGATTTTTCCAAGAAAGATGTTGCACAAATCAGGGGGGAGGGTAATATAACCAAGCCCTCGAACGGGGGAAGCGAGCCGCACCGCGGCGAGCGG
>CAVDDI010000024.1:0-13982 GCA_963607675.1 bacterium
ACCTCATCGTTCCCATCCTGGCGCTTATCGTGTTCGCCATCTTGGGCATGCTCTATGCCGGCGGCTACTTCGAGGGCGCCGATTTCGCAACCGCCATCGGCGAAGACCCCATCACCGGCCTGTGCATCGGCGCCGTGGTGGCGCTGGTGGTCTCCGCCTGCATGTACCTACCCCGCAAGCTCACCACGCTGATGGGCTACACCGAAGGCGTTTCCGAGGGCGTTCGCTCCATGGTGGGCGCCATCATGATCCTGGTGTTGGCATGGAGCCTGGGCGGTTGCTGCCGCTACATGCTGGGCACCGGCGAGTTCGTTTCCAGCTTCCTTACCAGCACGGGCTTCGCCTTGCAGCTGCTGCCTGCCATCATCTTCGTGGTAGCCGGATTCATCGGCTTCGCCATGGGCACTTCCTGGGGCACCATTGCCCTTATCCTGCCCATCGTTTTGGGCGTTTTCCCCGAAGGCGACCCGCTGTTCCTGGTGACCATCGGCGCAACCCTGGCGGGTGCGGTATACGGCGACCATGTTTCGCCCATCTCCGACACCACCATCCTTTCCTCGGCCGGCGCGGACTGCAACCATTTGCGCCACGTAGCCACGCAGCTTCCCTATGCAACCTTGGTTGCCTCGGTCTGCCTGGTGGGATACCTGGTGGCGGGCTTTACCGGAAGCCCCTGGCCCTCCCTCATCGGAGGCATGGCCATCATCCTGGCAGTCGTTGCGGCAACGCGCGTGTTCGCCGGGAAGGTAGCCGCATAGCCCAAATTGGCCCCAACGAAAAAATGCCTGTCGGATCTGTTCCGACAGGCATTTTTTGTTGACGGGCTAGAGCAACCACAACACGCAAAACTCCGGGCATGCGCCAGTAAAACGGCGAAGCCTACCTCTCTTCGATGGGCTTGTAGGAGCAGGGCTGCACCGCGGTCTTGTATGCGGGGCGGATGATGCGCTTGCCGCTTACCAGCTCCTCGAAGCGGTGCGCTGCCCAGCCGGCCATGCGCGAGCAGGCGAACAGCGGAGTGATAAGGTCTTGCGGGATGCCCATCATGGAGTACACGAAGCCGGAGTACATATCCACGTTCGCGCACATCTCCTTCTTGGTGCCCTTCTCGCGCTCGATAACCTCGGGGCTCAGGCGCTCGATGAGCTTCAGCAGGTTCAGCTCGGCCTCGTATTCGGTACCGGCGGCCAAGTCGGTGGCGAACTTCTTGCAGATAACCGCACGCGGGTCGGAAAGCGTGTACACCGCGTGGCCCATGCCGTATATCAGGCCGGTGCGGTCGTACGCCTGCTTGTTCACGATCTTCGCGATGTAGGAGGCAACCTCGTCTTCGTCTTCCCAGTTGGAGACGTTTTCCTTGATCTCCTTCTGCATGGCAAGAACCTGATGGTTCGCGCCGCCGTGCTTGCTGCCCTTGAGCGAGCCGATGGCGGCAGCGTATGCCGCGTACGGGTCGGTATCGGCAGAGGAAAGCACGCGGCAGGTGAAGGTGGAGTTGTTGCCGCCACCGTGCTCTGCGTGCAGGCACATCATGATGTCGAGCATGCGCGCTTCCTCGGGCGTGAACTCGCGGTTCGGGCGCAGCATGGAAAGGATGGTTTCCGAAGTAGACTGGCCGGGCACGAAGCGATGCATGATCATGCTCTCGTTGTAGAAGGCCGCGCGCTTGGCGTAGTAAGCCAGAACCATGATGCGGGGCAGGCGCGAAAGCAGCGAAACCGCCGTGGTGATCTCGTGCTCGAAGGAACGGTCTTCAGCGCGCTCGTCGTCGGCATAGAGCATCAGCACGGAGCGCTGCAGCAGGTTCATGATGTTGCGCGAAGGTGTGCTCATGATCTTCGAAGCAGTGAAGCCGTCGGGCAGGCTGCGGTAGGAATCCAGCACCTCCACGAACTTGTCCAGCTGGGCCTGCGTGGGCAGGTCGCCCATGAGCAACAGATAGGCAACCTCTTCGAAGCGGCGGCGCTTTTCGGCGCTACCGTCAAGCAAGTCGTAGATGCTGTAGCCGCGGAAGGTGAGCTTGCCCTCGTCGGGGATCTTATCGCCCTCGCTCATAAGGTAGCCGTGGACGTTGGAGATGTTGGTAACGCCCGCGATAACGCCCGAACCGTCGGAATTGCGCAGGCCACGCTTGACGGGGTAGCGCTCGTAAAGCTCGGGGTCGATGGAGTTCACCTTGGTGATGTTGTCGTACAGGGAAAGCTCGTGATTTTCCATAATGGATTCCTTTCAACTGCGAAATCCCATTCTATACCGAACTAAAGTGCTATAACGCCACCAGCCGAAACCGTAAACGACTCGAAACAACGAACCGCATTGGCTGCGCCCCTGGCGGCGGCTTTCCACCATTGATTGAGTTTCGCAATACCAGTGCCGCTATCTCGCAAAACGCAATGATAAACTCTACCCATATGCTATTTAAACTCTTTAAGGTATGCAGTGAACCATGCAGGCTGACCGCCATCGCGGCGAAGGCCCGCCACACATAAAGCCCGAAGGAGAGAGCCTCCATGACCGTGAACATCACCGGAACCACCCGCTTGTGCGCCCTGTTCGGCGACCCCATCCACCACAGCAAATCACCCGCCATGCACAACCTGGCCTTCGAACGCGCCGGGCTCGACTACGCATACATGGCATTCACCGTTTCCGCAGATGACATGCCGAAGGCCATCGATGCCATCCGCTTCCTGGATGCGCGCGGCTGCAACCTTACCATGCCCCATAAGATCGCCGTGGTGCCCCACCTCGACAAGCTCGACCCCGCCGCCAGCATCATCGGCGCCGTGAACACCGTGGTGAACGACAACGGCGTGCTCACTGGCTACAACACCGACGGCTATGGCTTCATGACCGCGTTCGCCGATGCGGGCGTGCAATGCAAGGGCAAGAAGATGGTGCAGATGGGCATGGGCGGCGCCGGCACGGCCATCGCTGCACAGGCGGCGCTCGACGGCGTGAGCGAGATCGTGGTGTTCAGCCCCGGCAACGGGAAATCGTGGGAGCGCGCCGGCAAGGAAGTTGCCGTTATCTCCGAGAAAACCGGCTGCAAGATGTCGCTCCACGACTCAAACGACTTGGACGACCTCCGCGCACAGCTTGCCGATGCCGAACTGCTTTCGAACGCCACCCCCATGGGCATGGGGAAGTTCGAGGGGCGCTCCCCCATCCCCGATGCAACGTTCCTGCATCCCGGCATCGCCATCCAAGACTGCATCTACCAGCCAGCGGAAACCGAGCTGATGAAGATGGGCAAGGAAGCCGGATGCACCGCCATCAACGGCCTGGGGATGCTGTTCCACCAGGGCGCCCGCGCCTTCGAGCTGTGGACCGGCGTGGATTTCCCCTTGGAATACTCCGATATCCAATAGCACCGTCGAACCGCAGGAGCCGCGCCGACTTGGCATCAGGCGTGCAGCGACCCTACCGACACACGATCGACAACGACAAGGCGCCCTGCTGTTCTTCCGAGCAACAGGGCGCCTTGGTTTCCCTAGAGAGCGCAGAGCTTGGGCCTACCCTGCATGCCAGTCGGCCACAGGGCCCGCCACAGCCCACAGAAACGTTGCCTTAGCGCTTCACCTTCATGCGGCTTTCGGGCTGCAGGATCATGAAGGCCGCCACAACGGAAACGATGGCGAACAACGCGCCGATGGGGCCGGCGCACACGTACCCAGGGCCAGAGGCCACCACGCCGCCCACAAACGAGCCCGTGGCGATGCCGATGTCGGAAGAGGTGGGCATAACCGCAGAGGCAAGGGTAAGGGCACGCGGGTAGTCCTTGGTGGAAACCTGCAGCAGGTACGACTGCAACGGGGCGTTCATGTGGTAGATGAACACGCCGGTAAGCACCACGTTCACCACGGAAAGGGCAACGTTGCCCGACCCCAAGCTCGCACCTAGGGCGAACAGCACCAACGCCTGCAGGCCGAACATGATGGGCATCTTCGCCAAGCCGAAGCGCTGGGCGATGGAACCGCTGCCCAGGTTGGAGACGATGGTGGCCGCGCCGTAGAAGAACAGCACGATGCTCGTTGCCCAAACGGAAAGCCCCAGCCCGTTTTCCAAGGTGGGCGTCACATACACGTAGAACACGTAGGTTGCCGCCATGCCGCAGCTCTTCATCACCAGCACCAGGATGATGCGGCGGTCCTTCAAGATGACCAGCTGGTCGCGCACCTTTGCGGAAACATCGGTGGAACCCGATCGCGGCACCGATACAAGCAGCAGCACCGTTACCAGCAGGGCCACGCCCTCCACAGCGATGAACGCCGACTTGATGCCGAAGCTGTCGGAAAGCAGGGTGCCGATAGGGGTGCCCAAAACACTGGCAACCGAGAACCCGGCGTAAACGAACGAGATGATGCGCGCCGTCTTCTCACGCGGGACGATGTCGTTGATGAAGGTCATCACAGTAGAAAGAAGCACGCCGGAAACCACTGCGGTGAGGATACGCGCCGCAAGCAGCGTTTCGTACGTAGGCGCCGCAATAGCCAGGATATTGCCGGCATTGAACACCGCCAGGAAAATACAGAACAGAGGGAAGCGCCTGAAACGCCCCGTGGAAAGCACGATGATGGGCGTGGACACCGCATAGGAAACCGCGAAATAGCCCACCAGGTTGCCAGCCGATGCCAGCGAGGTGCCATACGTTTCCGCGATGTCGGGCGTGATGCCGATAACGATGAACTCTGCGAACCCAAGTGCGAAGCCCACGATCACCAACGCGACCGTTGCCAGCTTCGTGCGACCCGTGCTGTTTTCCACGAAAGCAAAACCTTCTTAGCTCATGCGCCTGCTGCGCACCAATGTTGACGCTTTCAAATCTAAGCCAGTTAGTTCGAAAACCTCAAAACAGTAACAAGAAGAAATTGCACGGTCAAACGCACGCAATGCAAAAGAGAGCCGCCGCGCAACCCTTTGAAGCTGCACGGCGGCTTGCCAGATGAAACCCTTCCCCACTTCTGAGGACCACGATGCCTGAGCCAGCCGGTCCCTACAGGCAGAATGCAGGGCAGATGCCGTAGGCGTAGTCGGAACCGCAGTGGACCATTGGGTTTCCGTTGCCAGCAATTGCGTGATAGGTCTCGTAGTTGCAAAGCTGGGGCGAGCGCAACCACCACTGACCAGAGGAGCCCGTCACATCAGCGCCTGGGTAGTCAGCAGCTACCGAATCCCAAGCACGCGTTCTTCTCATTAGGCAGCTCCACGTCTTCTTGTCATCCATGTTGAATCCAAGATTCTTGAAATACTGGTACTGCGTACCCTCTTTTCCGTAGCCTTCCGCACCGTAGCCCGTAGCTTCATTGAGCGAGAGGTTCCACATGATGTCGGTCGAAGTCTGGGTGTCTTGGCTGCACCAACCCTTCGTCGTCGTCTTTTCAACGCCGTAGAGGTCATTGATGAAACCTTCGCTGAAATTCTTCAGGATAACTCCAGCATTGCCGTTCTTGTCCTTGTTAAGCGCGGCCCTCATGTCGCAGTTTGCCCAACCGTTTTGATTCGTTGGCACCCAAGTGTCCAGGTTCCAAAGCGTATTGTGCCCCCAAACAACTTGGTTCATGTAATACCCAACCTGCAATTTATGTATCGCCTGGAACGTCAAAGCAGAACCGTCTCCATCATGGCTGCCCACCTGGATGATACGGAACTCTACATAGCCAAGCCTTGCATCCTCTTTGCCCGACCTCCTCGTTTTCTCGCCGTTCCACTTTGTGTAGAGGTGATAGGCATCGCTGTTCATGATCTGCGTGTAATACTCTTTAGTAGCCTCATCGCCTGCCTTGATCTTTTGAACGTCTCGACGAATCTCTTCCTGGGTTTTCAGGACGTTGGTCGTCTCGCTGACATAGTTTGCGGCGTTACCTTTACCAGAAGAGGTCGCCTGATTGATGACTTTATAGGAAGTGCCGATCCAGTAGGAATTTCCGCTTTTCGCGTCCTCGTCAAGCACCCAGTTTGCGTAAAGGATCATGTTGCCGTCAACGGTGTTCGAGAAATCCCACTTGTCGGCTGGCTTGCACGTCGGGCTTGTGTACCAGCCTTCGAGCTTCAAGCCCTTCTGCCTTCCGTAATCCTCGTAGTCGGGCTGCGGAACCGTGTTGCCCGTCAAAACGTATTTGTATTTAACCTGCGAGCCATGGTTCTGCATGTCGAACGTGACCAGGTTCCCATCGCGCTTGCCGAACGAGAAGCAAGGCACTACGCCGTAATAGGCATTGCTGAATGGGCTGAATTCGGTCGTGTTCCCCTTGTAGTTAACGGCTTTGTAGTCTGTGAGCGTCTGAGAGCTCGAAGACCTCGTCCACCAGGGTGTGCTCGTGTCGTATTCAGATGGTGCACCCACAGGTCTGTTTCCAGCACGGGTATTGAACATTAGCGCAGGATTGTCGCCACTGTCAGTCACGCCGATAGCGCTGTAGTAGGTATACTGCTGGCTTTCTTCTTCGTAGTGCATATCCCTGGTGCCGCTGAGCTCGGAGTAGGACGGCAACCAGAAGTAGTTGCAGGAATAGGAAGGGGTCGATGCGCCGAAGCCGGCATAGGTCTTCTTCGGGGAGATCGCGATGTCGTCGGTAAACGCCGTGTTGAAATCAGCGTAGATCTGGCCGCCCGGGTTCATCATCGCCTGCAACTCAGAGCTTCCCCAACCGCCCTCGTTGGTGTTGGAGGTCTGCATCATCTGCCAGCTGGTTGGCAGCTCGTGGGTTGCCTGGAAGGTCAAGGCCTCTTCGCTGTCGCGGTTGCCTACCTGGATGATGCGGAACTCAACGTAGCCATTCGCCGCCTGCTCGCCTGCAGAATCGCTGGTATCGCCCGTCCACTTCGTATACAGGTGGAAGTCGTCATTCGCCATGAAGGCCTCGTATTCCGCCTTCACCTTCTCGTAATCTGCTTTGTTCTTGTCCTGGAGCACAGCCACATCGGCCCTGATCTCCTCGGAGGACTTCTTAACACACCATTCCTCGGACCGGTAGTTCTCGTTTGCCTGGTTCACGGTGCCTTCGGAATTGCCCGTCGTGATCTTGGAGGAAGGGGAGATCCAATATACGTCGGCATCGGTGTCGGGCACCCAGTTCGCATAGAGCGTATAGTCGCCGTACTTGGGGGTGTCTTTGTCGAAATCCCACTTGTCAAGGCACGACTCCTGGGAGTACCAACCCTCGAACTTCAAGCCCGCAACCGTCGGCACGTCGGTTGGCTCAGGGACTTTCGCGCCCTTGAGAACCGTCACAGGGTCCAGATCATCGCCGTGCCCATTCATTGAGAAGCTAACTGTGCAGTACTCAGCTTCGGAAATCCAGAAGGTGTGGGTTGCAGTTGCGTCACTGGCAACATAATTGGTGTTTTGGCTGGTAGCCTCTGCTTTGTACTCGCCAATCTCGATAGCATCTTTACCATCGGAAGTCTTCACCGAAAGCTCGACGGCATCGCCATCAAGCAAATCGTCCGGGTCGGCTGCGGCGGTTGGCACATGCGCATTGCCGTCATAGAAGAACTCATCGTCGCCCCACACCAGATCGACTTCCCGTGGCTTGATCTCGAATTCGAAGACGACCAAGCCGCCGTAGTTGCCGATGCCCTCTACATAAACATAGCCGGTTCCAGCATCGGTGTTGTCGTCGTAGGAAACCTCATAATCGCGCCCCTCAACGTAATCGGGGTTAGAGCAGGTTACCGTTGGCTTGTACTGGGTCTTCGCGTAAATCTGGTCGGAAGCATCGGAGGAGAAGAACCCATCATCCAGCTCCTGCTCTGTGATATTTGCATAAGCCACGTTCTGGCTGATGTTTGACATGTAGTAATTTGCGGCGTCAGCGCCGTCTAACGAGTATTTCGGAAGGCGAACGGAAATGTTTTGACCGATTTCAGCTGACTCGAAAGTGCCATCGCCGCCGGAAACGGAAAGCTTGTCGCCTTCAATAATCCCACTGAAAGTCGCCGTGGCGTAATCGATTGCGGCAGTCGTAGTGCCGTCATATTTCTTGTTCCTTGCGCTGATGTCCAAAACCTGCACTGATTTCTGAACAATCTTAAAACTGAAAGTAGTGCCGGCGCCCAGCTTGAACTCATAGTTAGGACTATCGATGCCGGTTGCCTCGACGGTGTAGCTACCAACGTTTTTGCAGGTTGCGCCGTCTTTCGGGACCACAGTCAAGTTCACCTCGTCGCCCAGCACTTCCCCAGCCGCAGCTGCAGATGGCATTTGGACCTGGCCGTTATAGGTGTACTCCCCTCTACCGGTCCATGCGACCCCGATCGCCTTCTTGCTAATGCTTGCGGTGGTTGTGAACTGCGCCCCTTCCTGCTCAAAGACGTAGTTGCCCTTTGCGGCTCCGCTAAGTGTCAAGCCAGAGATGGTGACCTTTTTGTTTTCCCCGGCATCGGCGGAATCAAACCTGCATTTGGCATTCGTGATGTCGAGGGCGACGTCATCGCCATCCATGACCCCATCAAGGGACGCCTGGCTGGCATCGAGCGTTGCATCGGCGGTCCTGTCGTAAACCTTGTCTTCCGCAGAAAGCCCGGAAACGCTCACCTTTGCAGGGGAGATAGTGAACTCCTGCGTTGCGTTTTCAGGCAGCTGGTAATTATCGTCATCGAGGGCCGTTGCGGTCGCGGTGTACGTTCCCGCGGCGGTCTGGGCGCCGTCAACCGTCACAACCAGGACCTCGCCATCAATCGAGTTAGAAACGCCTGCCACCGGGCAATGCTGTTGCTGATCGTACGTGAAAGACGTGTCGTACCAGGTAAGCTCTGCGGTCCTTTTCGTGACCTGCATCTTCATCTCGATGCTGGTCCACTCGTCTATGCCGTAGTCCCATGAGTTTTCACCCGTCAGGTCGATAGACAGGAGCTTGGCCGTCCTTTCGCCAACAGAGGCGCTGTCAAGCTCGCCACCGGCAACTACCGTCAAAGCATCGTCGCCGCACAGGCCGTTCACCTGGGCCTCCGAGCAATCGAAGTCGACGTCGGTCGTGCCGTCGTATTCCCTATCGGCCGCCTTGATGCCCGTTACCGTGACGTGCTTCTTGTTGATGTTGAAGGTGTATTCCTTTTCGCCGGCGTAATTTCCGATGCCGGTTATGGTGATGGTGCCGGCGTCCCCGCCAACATGGAAGTTCTCGCCATAGGTAACGGTGTAGTCGACGCCCTCAGTGTAACCCTCCGCAGTCACAGCTGGTTTGATCTGGGCTGCTTCGTAGGTTTTGCCTTCGGTATCTACTGTGAACTTGCTGAAGTCAAGAGCGTAGATGACATCATCTTCGCACTTCAGGCTAACGGTGTACGCCAGCTCGACTTCGCCGTTGCCTGCCTTCAGCTGCTGAAGCACGTCGTCTGAAACCTGGGTGCCGCTCCAGGTGCCTTTTGCGCTGCTTGCGGGCTCAATAGCCTCGCCCGCAACCGATGCGGTCCAACCTTGCAGTTCCGCAGGCGCTTCGACCCCGGTAATCGATACCAGATCTTCACCGGCGTTTTCGACGACTATCGAGCTGTCCAGCACCTTGCCCTCGGCATCGACAAGGACAGTGGAATTCGTCTGCGAGACGATCTCTGCCGCGATTGCAGCCTGCTGCTTGGCGAACAGGGAGAAGCAACAGCATGCAATCATCACAACGGCAACCGCCACGACGACCATTTTCCTGTGTGCTGAGGCTTCCCCATGCACCGGGTTCGCCGCATGCGCCCCAGCCTGGAGATGTGCGCCACTCTTTGCGAGCTTACGGGACGAGTAGGCAAAATAGAGCGCCCCTAGCATCAAGGCCACGATTCCCGCAACCAGGAAGGCGAGGGCATCGCCCGTGGAAGTCATCGCGGATGCCGGCGTTGCCGCTCCCGCTGCCGATTCCTCCTGCAGCTTTACCACCATCGTGCCAGCAATAGAGGCAGTTGACTCGCTTGCAAGGGCAACGCTTGGCAACAAAAGCTGTGTTGCGGCCCCCAACAGCGCAACCACCGCCGCCGCAAAACCTGCAGCAGCCGCAGAGGCACGTCCTTGGCCTGCGGGTTTTCCCTTACTCATTTGATTCATGGCAAACATGGAAGATCCTCACGGTCCCTTTGCGCCTTGATGGAAAGACGCTCGTAAACTCCAGCTTTCGATTCTACCGAAAAACCGCGGGGGTTCATCCATGTGCGAAGACGAAAAAAGGTTCGCCGGTGGCGAACCTTAAGAATGTGGTGGGCGTTACCGGGATTGAACCGATGACCCCTTCCGTGTGAAGGAAGTGCTCTCCCGCTGAGCTAAACGCCCGAAATATGAACACCGGGCTAAGAAAGCCCGGCGAGGATAAGTGGTGGGAGATACAGGATTTGAACCTGTGACCGTTTGCTTGTAAGGCAACTGCGCTCCCGCTGCGCCAATCTCCCGTGTGTCACGGATGGATATTATTGCAGAACTCCCCTGCCAATGCAAGCAAAAACCCTTCGCGTCCGTACACGGGAACGCACACGGGTGCCTGCCTGCTAGGCATGGGTGCGATGGTCTTTGTAATTCGCCAGGTAGCCTGCGAATTCAGCAGAGGTGTCGGAATTCCCGGTACGCCAAGCCTTGTGGTCGATGATGGCGCTCTCGTTGCCGTAATAGGCATCGATGTAAGCAATAAGATCGTCTACTGCTTGCAGCTGCGCCTCGGGGTAATCGCCGGCACCGCCCACATGCACGATCTCGATGCCCACAGAATAGGAGTTCATCCCGTAATCGGTGATGGTCCTCGATGGTGCGCCCGTGGTGCCCACCTTGTCGTCGCGGCTTTCATCTTCCACTCCGTAGCTTTCGTTGTGGCCCGTGTCGCCATAGCCGGCATGATGGGCAATGGCGTCGAGGGGAACGCACTGCACGATGGAACCGTCCTTGTTCACCACGAAGTGGGCTGCCACCTTGTTCCCGCTGCTCTCCCACGAATCCACGATAGACGAAGCGCTGGCGTCCACCTCGGTATCGTGCAGCACGATGTACTTCTGATATTCAGCGGTCTTGGTGCCATGGTTGAAGTCGGAGCGGTAGTCCTCGGAAAGGCTCAGCTTCGCGCGAAGCTCTTCCGCTGTCGGCTTCGCCGTCTGCGCAGAAGATTCCTGCACGGCGGCGCTGTCGGCCGCAGCCGAGGCGTCGGCGGCAACATCGCTTACCTGCAGGGCATCCGTCTGCTGCTCTTCCGCTCCCGGCTGAGAGCACCCTGCAAGCAGAAAAGCCAGGGCAAGGGCGGCAAGGGCGGCAACAACGCTTTGCGGCATGTTCGATCCTTTCCTGCGGCACCGAGGCCGGCGGCGAATACTTGGGCCCATGCCCTTAGGGGTCGGCGAAGGAAGCCGAGCTCCGCAAAACAAGAGGCCATAGGCTCATTATGGGACAAGATGGCAAAAGAAAAGCGCGGCAACGGGCACTGATCCCGCCGCCGCGCCAGGCAATTCGGCAAATCGCTACTTCAGCGCAACGCCCAACTCATCTGCAACCAAGTCGAACGCGGCATCGATGGCCTTGTCCATATCGTAGTACTTGTATCCGCCCAGGCGGCCAGCGAACACCACGTTGCCTTCCTGCTTGGCCAGATCCACGTACTTCTCGTACAGGGCGCTGTTGCGCTCGTCGTTCAACGGGTAGTACGGCTCATCGCCACGCTCCCAGTTGGCCGGGTACTCGCGCGTGATGATGGTGGTGGGCTGCGTGCCGTACTCGAAGTGCTTGTGCTCGATGATGCGCGTGAACGGAACCTCGCGCTCGGTGTAGTTCACCACCGCATTGCCCTGCCAGTTCTCGCACTCGATGCGCTCGGACTCGAAGCGCAGGCTGCGGTACTCAAGGGCACCCAGCTGGTAGTCGAAGTACTGGTCGATGGTGCCGCAGTAGATAACGCGGTCGGCAATGCCGGCATTCTCGGCGATGAACTCGCGGTACTCGGTGTTCAGCAGGATCTCGGTATCGCCGAACATGCGCTGCACCATGGCCGTGTAGCCACCCATGGGAATGCCCTGCCAACGGTCGTTGAAGTAGTTGTTGTCGTAGATGAAGCGCACAGGCAGGCGCTTGATGATGCTCGGCGGCAGCTCGGTGCAGCTGCGGCCCCACTGCTTTTCCGTGTAACCCTTGATGAGCTTCTCGAACACGTCCTTACCGATAAGCGAAAGGGCCTGTTCCTCAAGGTTGGTGGGCTCGCCTTCGCCGATCTGCTCGGCGGCTTCGGCCTTCTGGCGCTCGATGATCTCCTTGGCTTCCGCCGGGGTCTTGATGCCCCACATCTTAGAGAAGGTGTTCATGTTGAACGGCAGGTTGTACAGCTCGTCCTTGTAGCTGGCAACGGGGCTGTTCACGTAATTGTTGAACTCGGCGAACTGGTTGACGTACTCCCATACCGGGCGCAGCGAGGTATGGAAGATGTGCGCGCCATACTTGTGAACGTTGATGCCGTCGATCTCTTCGGTGTAGATGTTGCCGGCGATGTGATTGCGGCGGTCGATTACCAGGCAGGTTTTGCCCAGCTTCGCGGCCTCATGCGCGAAAACGGCGCTGGTGATTCCGGCACCGACGATAAGGTAGTCGTAATGGCTGTTCTGCATTTTGGGTACGTGCCTCCCTCGTGTCTGTTTCGGGTACGCGCAAGCGCATACGGTTCTTTATTTTAGCCTAAAGGGAAGAAGGCCGTTCGACACCACGCGGCAGGCACCGCGCTAAGCACCCATGAATGCAAGAAGGGCGCCGGTACTGTACCGACGCCCTTCGGTTGGCTTAGCCTTGCCTTAGTCCTGCTTGACCACCAGGACATCGCAACGCAGGTTGCGGATAAGGTAGGTGGAAACGCTGCCCACGAACACGTAGGTGATGTTCGAAAGGCCGCGCTCGCCGCAGACAACCAGCTCGGGTTCGAACGGCTTGATCATCAGGTTGTGAATGGTTTCCTGGATGCGGCCGACCTTGACAACCACTTCAACGGAGGGGATGTCGGGATCGTTTTCCGCTTTGGTGAGGATATCGCCCAAGGAATCTACCAAACGGTTGCGAACCGTATCGGCCAGCTCCTTGTAATCGGTACCCGTCAGCGAATCCGGCACGGAATCCACGACATGGCCCAGCATGAGCTCGGCATGGTTGAGCTTGGCGATTTGGACTGCGCGCTCGGCAACCTCTTCCTGAGTGCTACCGCCGTCGAGAGCCGCAAACACGCGATTGTACTGCTTCATCGTTATCCCCCTCTTTCTTCTTCGCCGTTAACGAAGACCCCTTAACAAGGCGCCCATGCGCCTTGAGTTATTACCTTCCTTTATTTTAGCAGCATAACCAGGCATGGAACCATCAAGATCCGCTATAAGAAACGCCTACTGGGGAAATGATCGATAAGAAGCCGCTGCCGGGACCCCAGGCCCCGCTCGCGCTGCCTATTGCCCGCTTTCTACCCGTTCGCGCCGCGGGCAGGGGCATGCACCCCTCAGGGATTCCCGCTACCCTGCTGGCTTCGCGAACCTGCCAGGGAGCCCGCTATTCGCCCGCACTATGCGCCGAAGAGGGCCTGCCCCTCGCAGCATGCCGCCGGGGAGTGCGCAGGCGGGTCGGTTTCGCCGATGCAGTAGAATGAGTGGTAGCCAGAACCCGCCCGAACAGAGAGCCCGATGTCTGCCGATAGCCTAGACAACCTCGACTACGAAAGCGCCGCGGCGCACACTTCTGCAGCTGCGCGCAGGCACTACTGGGCGGTGGCAATCGGCTTGCAAGACGTCGATGGGCTCAGCGTTTCGCCATATCTGCGGGAAGCAGCCAACAGCTACATCGCGGGCAAGGAGTCGCTTTCGGAAACAGGCAGGCTTGTGCGCTCGTACCACGCAAACGGCGCCAACCCCGAAAGCACCGAGGCCGACCTGGTAAGCCAGCGCATCGCCGAGCTGCTGGCCAGCGGTGCGTTCTACCTTGGCCCCGAGATGCTTACCCGGATCCACCGCCACCTGTTCCAAGATCTTGATCCTGCCGCCTACCGCCCCGGACAGTTCAAGAC